>JAHEMS010000546.1 GCA_024643595.1 Bacteroidota bacterium | reverse complement strand
CTGGTCGTTGAGTCGGTATTGATCCCTGCTGAAAAAAGAATTACCGCTTGCGTTTCGTCACAGGTAGGGTGTAGCCTGGCGTGCAAATTTTGCGCAACCGCCCGGCTGAAGCGACAGCGCAATCTAAGCATAGATGAGATCTATGATCAGGTAGCTGCAATTAAAGACCAGGCCGAACTATTTTATGGCAGACCCCTGACTAACATTGTGTTCATGGGGATGGGAGAGCCGCTGCTTAACTATGCCAATGTGATTGGAGCCATCGAAAAAATAACTTCACAAAAGGGTCTTAACATGGCATCAAGGAGAATAACGGTTTCAACGGTAGGTGTCGCCAAGATGATAAAGAAAATGGCGGACGATGCCGTGAAGTTTAACCTGGCGGTGTCACTCCATTCGGCGCTCAATGAAACGCGATCATCCATTATGCCTATAAACGAAACAAACCCGTTGGAAGAATTGGCTGATGCCCTTCAATATTGGTATCAAAAGACCAAAAGTAAAGTAACCTTCGAGTATGTCGTTTGGAAAGGCATCAACGACAGTGAAGCGCACGCTAAAGCATTATTAAAATTTGCCAAAGTGGTGCCATCCAAAGTAAATCTGATTGAATATAACCCCATTGATGATGGTGAATTTCAACAAGCTTCCGATGACGCATTGACCATGTATATGGATCTTCTGGAAAAGAATGGCATTACAACAAGGATTAGGAAAAGTAGAGGTAAAGATATTGACGCTGCATGTGGTCAATTAGCAAATAAATCTTAACGTAAATCATGGAAGAACATTTTGAGAGTTCAGAAAAAGTAAGAGATTTTGTGATCGGGATGAGTGACGGACTTACAGTACCTTTTGCCCTGGCAGCCGGACTGAGTGGCGCCGTTGATCAAACCTCTATTATTATAACGGCAGGCCTTGCTGAAATTGCTGCCGGTTCCATTGCTATGGGATTGGGTGGATACCTTGCCGGCCAGACTGAAATTGAACATTATGATTCGGAGGAGCAAAGAGAGTATGATGAAGTGAAGAATAAGCACGAAATTGAGATCCAGGAAACAAAGGAAATATTTGCTGAGTATGGTGTGAGCGAAGAATTGCAGGAAAGGATTGCACGTGAAATGGCAAAAAACCCGAAGAAGTGGGTCGATTTCATGATGCGGTTTGAATTAGGACTTGAACGTCCTGACAAAAACAGGGCGCATCAAAGTGCCTTTATTATTGCCCTCTCCTATGTTATTGGTGGCATGATTCCACTGAGTGCCTATTTCTTTGCTCCAACGGCACAGGATGGATTGATTTACTCTACTATTATTACCGTTATCTGTTTGGTGATTTTCGGCCTGGTGAAAAGTAAACTGACTGGTCAACCATTATTAAAGGGAGCATTAAGAGTAACGCTTATTGGGGTGGTGGCTGCAGCAGCAGCATTTGGAATTGCCAAGTTGATCGTTTAACGCTACTTTTTACTGGCGTTAAACAACTTTTCTTTCTCTTCTTTTGTCAGGCTTTCATAGCCACGATCAGATATCTTATCCAGAATGGCATCAATCTCATCCTGTGATGTCTTATTGGCCGATGACGATCTTGTAGATTTCGATTTGGGCTCAGTACTTCGGTAAGTAACCTTTACTTTTGAGCTTGGCCTGAATAATCCAATTACCCAATCTAGTGTTATAGTAATCCAACTTCCCCAGTTTACCCCAACCTGAAGTTGTTTGATGTAGACATACCCTATCAAAGCACCGCCCAGATGGGCAATGTTCCCTCCTGCATTTCCCCCCACTGATCCAAGAAATGAAATCACTATATATATAAGAGCGATGTATTTAATGCGCACAGGACCAACGAACAAAAGAAAAAAAGTATAATCAGGTAAAAGCGTCGCGGTTGCTACCAAAATGGCATATACCGCTGCCGAAGCCCCCACCATTCCATGGAGCGGAATCTTTTCTACGTAAAATGGAATAGTATTATAGACCAGTAAATAGAAGATCCCGCCGGTAAATGCCCCTAATACGTAAACAGCAATCAACTTGTCACTCCCCAGATACTCGATGAAAATTTTCCCAAACCAGTAAAAGACAAGCATATTAAATAGAATATGAAAGATCCCGGTAAGGTCATGAACAAAAGAATAGGTGATAATGGTCCAGGGCTTAGATAAAAAAGAAACAATAGGAGCGGGTATTGCCAATTGTGAATAGATACTATCAAAAAAAGAAGAATAGCCCGTAGTTGTTGAAAACAC
>JAHEMS010000143.1 GCA_024643595.1 Bacteroidota bacterium | reverse complement strand
CAAAACCTGAAGATATAGGCCGTAGCTTCAATGTTGCCATTGGAGGTCGAATCGGTTATCTCTTCGATGCCTTCACAAAAGTAAAATTTGATGATCGTGGAGAGGTTGTGAAAGTAAAATATAAACTTAATCATGGGGTAAATCAGCTGCGATATGGTGTTTATACCCGTATAGGTATTGGTAGCGTTAGCTTGTTTAGTTTCTTAAACCTTAGCGAGCTCTTTGAAGCAAACAAAGGTCCGATGGGTACAACCATGAATTCATATACCATCGGAATTTCAGTAAACGGATTCTGATTATTTTCCTTTAAAATCCGGTTTCCGTTTTTCCAGGAACGCTGAAACTCCCTCTTTATAATCATCGGTTGTGCCCGCTATTTCCTGACAATAAGCTTCATATTCAAGCATTTGATCCAAGGAGGCAGTAGCAGATTTGTCCAATAATTTTTTTATTAGTCCAATAGATCTTGTCGGGGCCTTAGAAAAATAATCCGTATATTCTTTCAGTACACTGTCCAACTGATCTATTGGCGCCACTCTATTCACTAAACCTAGTTTCAGTGCTTCCTGTGCATTTACTTTATTACCCATACTACAAAGTTCAAACGCCTTAACTTTCCCTACCAACCTTGGAAGGAAATAGGAAGAGCCAGAATCAGGGACAAGGCCAATATTAATAAAGACTTCAATTAATGTAGCCGCCTCAGAAGCGATAATCATGTCGCATGCCAGCGCCAACGAACATCCGGCTCCGGCTGCTACACCATTGAGTTTGCAAATAATCGGTTTAGGAAGCTCTTTCATTGCGCTGATAATAGGATTGTAACGCTTATGTAATGAATCTAGAAATGATCTCCTCTCCAGGCCAGACACGGCCTTTAAATCTTGTCCTGAACAAAATGCTTTTCCTTCACCTGTCAATACCAATACTCGAATAGCGTTATCCCTGGACACCTTTTTTAGGGCATCCTGAAGTTCAAAAGTAATTCCGTCATTAAGGGCATTGTATACCTCAGGTCTGTTCAGTGTTATGGTAGCAATGCTTTCCGTAACAACGAATTTTATGTATTGATATTCCATAAAAATACTTTTAAAACATCATTAACATTCCGGCAAAGCCGATAGAGAATCCTGTTAACGCACCCACTACCACTTCATTAAAGGTGTGTGCATTTAAATACAATCGGGCAGACATGATTAAACCTGCAATAACTAATGCTATAGAGGTTGGCCATAATAAAGCATTATTTTCAATGGCCTTATTAAGCGGCAGTAATATTCCAATCATACCACACGCTGCCAGGCTGTGAACACTTATTTTGTAAAAAAAAGTAATCAATGTTGAAATCACGACCAATGCAGTAATGATGGTCATCATTTTATTAAAATTCGCACTTAATGGAAGTTTTGTATAAAATAAAAACATCATCACGAGATAAATGACCGTGATTGCAATAAATGGAATCATTCGCTCATTCCTTGAGTGCATAGAATAGGAAGAAATTGTTCCAAAATATCGGAACATAATGATGTTGACCACTGGCAATAAGAAAGTGAAGCAAAATACAAATCCCAATATGATGTGAAAATTCCTTGGAGAAATTGCCAACATTAAAGGAAAATAGAGTCCCACAATCGTGATCAGGTAGGTTGCCAGCATCAGGGGATGAAACAGGGCAGAAATTATTTGTGCAACTGTTCTCAACGCATTTCCTTTCTTAAGCGGGCAACCGGGATATTCAATTGCTCGCGATATTTTGCCACCGTTCGCCTGGCTATATTATAGCCTTTTTCATTCAACAAGTCTTCCAATTTATCATCAGAAAGCGGTTTTATTTTATTTTCTTCCTGAATTAGATCTTTGATGATCTGCTTAACTTCACGACTGCTCACCTCTTCACCGCTGTCTGTGGCAATACCTTCGGAAAAGAAATATTTTAAAGGGAATACGCCAAAGTCTGTTTGAACGGTTTTGCTACTGGCCACGCGACTTACCGTTGAAATGTCCATATTTATAATTTGAGCAATATCCTTCAATATCATTGGCCGCAACTTGGTCTCATCCCCTTCAAGGAAATAGTCATATTGGAAATTTACAATGGCTTGCATCGTACGTAGTAGGGTATGCTGTCGCTGTTTGATCGCATCGATAAACCATTTCGCTGCATCTAGTTTCTGCTTCACAAAAGAAACCGCTTCCTTCAGTTTCTTATCTCGTTTATCACTCTTATCATACGCCTTAAACATATCCGTGTAGCTACGGCTTATGCGAAGCTCTGGAGCATTACGTGAATTCAATGACAGCTCAAGCTTTCCATTGTTGTTGGTCAAAATAAAATCAGGAATCACATACTGATTTTTTACTACTCCAGACGAAATTTCTCCGCCGGGTTTTGGATTAAGTCGAACAATTAACTCAATGGCATCACGTATGTAATCCTCATCATCAAGATCCAGTTTCTTTAAAATTTTATCATAATGCTTTTTGGTAAACTCCTCATAACATTCATTTATGATTCGCTTTCCTACGATAACATCCACATCCTGCCCGTCATCCATGCGTTCCAATTGTAGTAGTAAGCACTCCTGAAGATTACGGGCGGCAATACCGGCCGGATCGAACGACTGGATACGTTTTAAAATACCTTCTACTTCTTCAAGCGTAGTCTCTACACTTTGTGAAAAAGCAAGGTCGTTGGCAATTGATTCCATCTCCCTGCGGATATATCCATCTTCCTCAATGCTCCCAATCAATTGTTTCCCGATAATCAACTGTCGCTCATCCAGACCCAAAAATCCCAGTTGCGTCATTAATGTTTCATGCAAGGAAGTTCCCATCGGCACTGGCATCTCCCGATCGTCATCATCATCGCCATCCCCTTCTGATTGAGTTTTATAACTGTTATAGTCGTCATCGCGCAAGTAATCCTTTATGTCAATGTCGTCACTCGCAGTAGCAGGTTCCTCTGGTTCCGCTTCCGTTTTTTGATCCTCGGAATACGTTTCCTCTTCATCCGAATCGCTACCTTCTTCGAGAACTGGATTTAACTCCAGTTCTTCCTCAATACGGTTTTCCAACTCCGCGGTAGGTACCTGAAGCAGTTTAATGAACTGTATCTGCTGTGGAGAGAGCTTTTGCTGGAGACTTTGACTAAGATGTAGTTTTTGCATAAAATCAAACAAATTTATCAATTCGACGTGGTAGTAAAAAGGAATAAATCAAGCCTCTCCCGATTTAATTAATCGTTTATTGCCCCATCAATTACTAGGATCCGTATTTCATCTTTCCAATTTTGATTAAAAAATCTAATTGTCGTTTTTTGCGAACCTGAATTCAAGCTCATCTTAATACGTATGAAAAGGACAAAAATCAAAGATTTGCTGGCCAGTCAACCAGCAGGACAAAGTGTAAAAGCCGAGGGTTGGGTACGTACGTTTCGCAATAACCAGTTCATATCCATTAATGATGGCTCTACGATTCAGAATCTTCAAGCTGTAGTGGAGTTGAATTCCATTGACGAATCGTTATTAAGGCGCATCAACACCGGGGCCTGTCTTGCAGTGGAGGGTGAATTGATTGCCTCCATGGGAAAGGGGCAGGCCGTGGAGGTAAAGGTGAAAGAACTGACTATTCTAGGCGACTGTGATGCTGAAGCGTTTCCCTTACAACTTAAAAACCGACCTAGTCTGGAATACCTACGCGAGATTGCCCACCTCCGTGCGCGCACCAATACATTTGGTGCAGTGATGAGGGTCCGTCATGCAATGGCCTTTGGTATTCATAAATTTTTCAATGATCGAGGTTTCGTTTATATCCATACGCCAATTATAACGGGCTCTGATGCTGAAGGTGCAGGAGCCATGTTTCGTGTAACTACGTTGGATGAGAACAATCCTCAACGCGACGAACAAGGTCACATCAATCACAAGGAAGATTTCTTTGGCAAGGAAACCAATCTTACTGTTTCCGGCCAGCTGGAAGGAGAAACATATGCGTTGGCATTAAGTGAAATCTATACTTTCGGCCCTACGTTCCGTGCTGAAAATTCAAACACGACTCGCCATCTGGCTGAGTTCTGGATGATAGAACCCGAGATGGCGTTTTACGACATTCATGACAATATGCAATTGGCAACTGATCTTTTACAATATCTCGTCAAATATGCACTGGATAATTGTAAAGAAGACCTGGAGTTTTTAAACAAGCGTTCATATGACGAGGAAGCCACTAAGCCTCAGGACCAGCGCAGTGAATTAGGTCTATTGGATCGACTTAAGTTTGTTACTGAAAATGATTTTCAAAGACTAAGTTATACCGAAGCAATCGACATCCTGAAGAATTCCAATCCGAATAAGAAAAAGAAATTCCAATACCTGATTGATGAATGGGGTGTTGATTTACAATCGGAGCACGAACGTTATCTCGTTGAAAAACATTTTAAGAAGCCGGTGATTCTTTACAACTATCCAAAAGGAATAAAAGCTTTTTATATGCGTCAGAATGAAGACGACAAAACGGTGGCTGCGATGGATGTGCTCTTCCCAGGTATTGGAGAAATTATTGGTGGTTCCCAGCGTGAAGAACGATACGACCGATTATTAAATCGAGTACAGGAATTGTCCCTTCCCGAAAAAGATCTTTGGTGGTATCTTGAACTTCGTAAGTTTGGTTCTGCCCCACATAGTGGTTTTGGTCTTGGTTTTGAAAGACTTATTCTATTTGTTACCGGCATGACTAATATCAGGGATGTCATTCCATTTCCACGCTTTCCGGGAAATGCAGAATTCTAAAAGATTTAATCAGGGTGAAAAATACTGATCTGAGATTTTAGATCTATCTATTTTCTCTTTACCGCAAGCAATGGAATAGTGCCCTGGTAAGCCAACTTACGAGTAACGCTTTTACCAAATAGTTTTTCTTCCAGACTCAGTTTATGGGTGAACGTGGTCAACAGATCAGCTTTTGTCTTCTTGATATAACCATCAATTGCCGTTGTTATATCCTCATCTAAGATCAGTTTGAAGTCAAGTTTTCCATAACCCATTTTAGAAATAATCTCACTTACCCTATACTTGTCGGCTTCTAATTTCTTATCCATGACAGGAGCTACATGGATCATGTGCACGGTTGACCCAAAGATGCTTGCAAACTCAATAATAATATCAAGCTCCTTCTGCACATTATTTAAATCAGAAGCATAAACGATGTGTTCAAGGTTTTTATACTTAGCTAACTCAGGTATTGCCATCACTGGCACTTTACATTCGTCAATTACCGAAACAGTTGTGCCTCCAAGGCGAGCCTTCTTCAAGGCGGAAGCTCCCTGCAAGCCCATGACAACCATGTTTGTTTCATTTTTATTGACATACTTGCGCACCATTTCCGCCACAGTGCGCGCCCGCACCGCCTTGTAATTTATGGTATAATTGCCTTTGATCGTAGTCGTTATATCTTTAATTAACTTGGCACCCTCCTCTTCTGAAATTGCTGCTATATTTTTCTCAATCTGTCGAAGTTTAAGGTTTGCTTTAGGAACCCCCTCCAATCTAACGATATTCAGAATCGTAAAATCAGCACTCAGGTTGGCAGCCATGCTTACCGCATAATTTATGGCAACCCTGGATAATGAAGAAAAATCAGTTAAAAGAACAATTCTGGGGCCTTTCATAATGTTGAATTAAGGCCTCAAAAATAGATCATTATAGGTACATCATCAAAAAAACGGTATTTGCTTCTATTCAGTAGGAAGATTAACCCTTACCTTGCGAAAAATTTTAATTAAGCCATGAGATCATTACCTAAATACGTATTGCTTTTTGCCCTTTTCGCCTGCCATTATGTGGCCGCTCAGAAAATAGAAGAGACCAATATTAAGAAGCACATCCAGTTTTTAGCAGACGACAAATTAAACGGCCGTCAAACCGGTTCAGAGGGTGAAAAACAGGCTATGGACTACATACAAAAAGAATTCAGGAAGTTAAAACTTACACCTTTAGGCGATGAAGGCACCTTTGAACAGCCATTCCCCTTTAAAGGAGGAGTTCATGGAACTGGTACTGAAGGTACAGCACACAACATGGTTGCCTTCCTGGATAATAAGGCTGATAAAACTATTATTATCGGAGCACATTTTGATCATTTGGGATTGGGGGAAAATGGAAGTTCACTCGATGCCAATCCAAAGGGAAAAATTCATAATGGAGCTGATGACAACGCATCAGGGGTAGCTGGAGTACTTGAACTTGCCCGTTATTTTAAAAACAATAAAATAAAGGAAAACAGCAACTTTCTATTTATATGCTTTAGTGGTGAAGAACTCGGACTTTTTGGATCAAAATACTTCACTGAAAAGCCTACTCTTGATTTAAGTAACGTCAATTATATGATCAATATGGACATGATCGGGCGCCTTAATCCGAGCACTAAAAGCATTTCGATAAGCGGCTCGGGTACCAGCCCTGTATGGGAAACATTACTGAAGGGTATAAATACTCCACTTTCAGTTAAAACGGACTCTGCTGGTATCGGGCCTTCTGATCACACCTCATTTTACCTGAAAAACATACCTGTACTTCATTTCTTTACCGGCTCCCACAGCGATTACCATAAACCTTCTGATGACTGGGATAAAATAAATTATGCTGGTGAAAAAGAAGTTTTGGAACTGGTGATTTCCGTCGTTGAAAAATTAGATGATCAACCGAAGTTGGCATTCCTGCCAACAAAAAATAAGTCCATGAGTTCTTCCCGTTCATTTAAGGTGACCATGGGTGTAATGCCAAGCTACACCTCAGATGAAACCGGATTACTTGTAGATGGTGTTACTGAAGGAAGGCCTGCCCAGAAAGCTGGAATCATTACAGGAGATGTAATCATTCAGATTGGTGATTATTCCATCAAGGATGTACAAACGTACATGGAAGCGCTGGGCAAATTTGAAAAAGGTCAACAGGTGCCGGTGAAAGTCAAACGCAATAAAGAAGAAACAACCCTTATGGTTACTTTCTAAGACTTATGCGGAATTCCTGGCAGCATTAATTATTCCAAACATGCATCGAATAATTAGTTTGCGATAGCGCATTTCAAACATTTTGTTTTGCTCGTTAAGATTCCTGCTGTTCATTAACGCATATTGCTGGATAACAATTAGAGGTAAAACAATACGTTCTCGCAATTTTACAGAATCACGTATTTTTCCATTATTTTCCATTAGACCACTCAATCCGGAAATATTCAATACTTGATCGCACGACAGGTTAAATTCAGCGAACATTTTTTTCCAGAATTCTCCAAATTCAGGATCATTGGACAAATAAGTGGTCGCATTGTAATTGGTCTTGGTTAGAGACATCATACTATTTCCAATCAGGGTACGGAAGAACAGTGAATTTTTATATAACTGTCGAAGTCGTTGATCCTCACCGTTATCCTGAAGTTTTTTAATCGCGCTACCAACTCCGTAAAAACCAGGTATGTTCTGTTTCATCATCGCCCATGATCCAACAAAGGGAATCGCTCGTAAGTCTTCAAATTTCAACCCTTCCGATGCGTTTCGCTTAACCGGTCGTGAACCAATATTGGTATCACCAAAGTATGATAATGGAGTTACTTTTTCGAGATATGGAACAAACTTGGGATGGTGCTTCAATCCAAGGTACGCTTCATACCCAGCCTCTGCTAATTCATCTAACAACTTCTTATCTTCATCTGTCATCTGATTCTCTGGTCGTTGGAATACAGCTCCCTCAAGTCCTGCCGATAACAGTTGTTCCAGGTTAAACTTACATGATGCGACTTTACCAAAATTAGAGCTGATGGTCTGCCCCTGTACGGTAATCTGAACTTCCTCGTGTTCAATAGTATTTCCCAAGGAGGCATAAAAATCATGTGTATTTCCTCCACCCCGTGCCGGTGGACCTCCTCTTCCATCAAAAAAGATTGCTTTTAAATCGTACATACGTGATATCGCAGAAAGATTTTCCTTGGCCCTGAAAATTGACCAGTTGGCACGCAGATATCCACCATCCTTAGTGCCATCAGAAAACCCAAGCATAATGGTTTGATGATTGCTTCTTCGATGTAAGTGCTTCCTGTATTCATCCACCTGGTACAATTGTTCCATTATGGAGGGCGCATGCGCCAAGTCATCAATGGTTTCAAATAGTGGAACAACATCCAATTCTAA
>JAHEMS010000142.1 GCA_024643595.1 Bacteroidota bacterium | reverse complement strand
CAGAAGTTGTCCATCCTGCAACCTAAAAAGAACACTTTAAGTAAACTGGTAACTTTCATACCTAAAGAACATGCAGAAAAAGTAATTTCCGAATTACATGAAGCCGGTGCAGGAAATATTGGAAACTATAAGAACTGCAGTTTTCGTATGACTGGTGAAGGAACCTACATGCCCATCGGGGAAGCAAAACCTTATCAAGGTGAAATGGATAAGCTTGAAAGAACTGACGAAGTGCGCATAGAGTTAATCCTTCCTTCTCACCATGAGGAAAGAGTATTATCTGCATTAAGAAAAAATCATCCCTATGAAGAAGTCGCCTATTACCTAACCAGGTTAGAAAATGTCAATCAGGACATTGGGGCCGGTATGATTGGTGAACTTGCTTCACCTGAAGATCCTTTGACGTTCCTAAGTGGGCTTAAATCCAAAATGAATGTCACAATCATTAGGCACACAGCATTACCAGATAAAAAGATCAAAAAGGTGGCTATTTGCGGAGGATCAGGAAGTTTCCTTCTTGGATCGGCAATTTCCAGGGGAGCTGATATTTATATATCGGCAGATTTCAAATATCACGAGTTTTTTGATGCCGATGGTAAAGTCATTATTGCCGACATTGGACATTATGAAAGCGAACAATTCACGAAAGAACTCCTTTGTGAGTTTTTGAGAGAAAAATTCCATACTTTTGCAATCATTTTTTCGGAAATCATCACAAATCCAATAAGTTATTTGTAAGTAATGGAAAATCAAACAGTTGCACAGAAATTAGAAGCCTTAGTAAAACTTCAGTCAATAGATTCTAAACTTGATGAACTCAAAAAGCTCCGTGGAGATCTTCCTGATGAAGTTCAGGATTTAGAAGATGAAATGGAAGGATATCGCACCCGTATGAGTCGATTTGAGGCCGATTTGAAAGATTTGGAAGATTCAATTAAGAAAAACAAAGAAGGTATCAAAGAGGCTGAAAAGCTGGTTAAAAAATATAGTGAACAGCAGAAAAACGTTAAGAACAACCGTGAATTTGAGGCAATCACGAAAGAAATTGAACTCCAGGAACTTGAGGTTCAGATTTGCGAAAAACGAATTAAAGAGTCAAAAGATAAAATAGACGCTAAAAAGGCAGAAATAACCACTATTGAAAAGTTCATCACTGAGAGAGAAGAAGATCTTTCCAATAAGAAGGGTGAACTGGATAATATATTGAACGAAAGCCAGGAAGAAGAAGTAAAATTATTATCAGAAAGGGAAAAGGCGACAAAGAAAATTGAGGATAAACTATTGAAACACTATAACCGTTTAAGGAGTAGTCTTTCGAACGGGCTTGCTGTCGTGAGAGTTGTGCGTGGTGCCGCTGAGGGTTGTAATATCATTATTCCTCCACAAAAGATTGCTGAGATTCGTGAGAAAAAGAAAATAGTCATTGATGAACACTCAGGTCGGATTTTAGCTGACGTGGATTTAGGTTCAATGGAAGAGGAACCTAAACCAAAAAAGGCTGCTCCGGTTAAAAGAGCTAAAAAGGTTGAATAAAATTACTTACATAAAGACAATAAAGAAGGTAGGCATAATCGCTTGCCTTTTTTTGTTTTCTTTTCCTGTTAATGCTGTCGATCTGCTTTGGAAGTTTGAGCCAGAACTTCAGAAAGCCTACAACCTGGTGACCACCCTTCAACCTGATAAAGCCAATGAAGTGTTGGAAAAAATACCAGGTAATAGTTTGCACAAGCTTTATTTGCAAAGCCTGAATGAGACATTAATCATTCTAATAACAGAAGATCACAGCAGATTTGCCGTGATTGATCAGAAATTCAAAGATAGGATCAAGTACCTCGAAAGCTTGCCAGAAACTGCAGAAACCCTTTTCCTTCAAGCTGAACTTAATCTTCAGAAGGGATTTTGTTATTTGAATCTCAACCAGGAACTAAATGCCGTCTTTGCCATAAGAAAGGCCTATCAACTAACTTTAGACTGCCTTAAAAAATATCCCGAATTCATACCCATCAAGAAGACAAGTGGGGTCCTACAAGTTATGGTAGGCTCGGTGCCTGAAAAATATAGCTGGTTCATGACCTTGCTTGGAATGAAGGGTTCTGTTGCAACGGGACAAAAACAACTGGAAGAACTACGTTTGTCTAAGTCATCACTAAATATCGAGGCTGCTATCCTTTACTTTACGGTGAAAGGATTTATTAATCAGGAGTTTTCCGAAGCTGCTGATGGGATTAATGAAACGTTGAAGGATCAACCCGATAATAAACTGCTACTTTTTATTGGGGTAAATATGCTTATAAAGGATGCCCGAAGCGAAGAAGCATTGGCCATGATTTATCAGATGGACAAAAGCCCACAGGATCTTCCAATATATTATATTGATTACTTGCGCGGTGAAATCCTATTGCAAAATGGAGAATATAAAAAATCCATTGATTCCTATACGCGATTTATTCAGCATTATCCAAGCCAAAGTTTTAAGAAAGACGCTTATTTCAAGATCTCGATGGACTATTGGTTGATGGGCAATACGAAAGATGCAAAGGTATATTTTGAAAAAGCAAAAATTACGGGAAGCGATAAAGCAGAACCAGATCGCTATGCAGCTAAACAACTGGAAGATCCTACCCTTCCCAATAAGAAACTATTGATGGTTCGATTTAGTACGGATGGAGGATATTATAAAGAAGCCAGAGAGGTACTGAACGGAATTACGCCAGCTGATTTGCCGACTTCGAAGGATAAAACTGAATTCTATTACCGTAAAGCAAGACTCGCCCACCGAACAGGAGAAATTGCTGCCGCTAAAATTTTATACCAGCAAAGCATCGAAATGACCAGCAATAATCCATGGTACTTTGGTGCCAATGCTGCGCTGAATTTGGGCTATATCGCAAAAGATCAGAAGAACTATGAGGCTGCCAGAAAGTATTTTCAGATGGCTTTAAACTATCCTAAGCATGAGTACAAAAACAGCATTGACAGCAAAGCCAAAACAGAACTTCAGCTATTGAGTGAATCTAAGGCGTAGCTACTCCCACAATACGGTATTGATCTAAAGAATTTTTCAGCTCCTGAAGATGCGCTACATCATTATTTTGCCTTACTGCAAACATGGAACCGGTAAAATCAATCTGATAAAGACATAGATTCTGATGTTCAAACATATCCATACTTCGTAATGGATAATTCAATAATCTGCAAAGTAAAATCCTCATCGCACGACCATGCATACAAATCAGAATCGTAGACTCCTCTGTCTTGCCCATGATGTGATCTATTGCCACACTCTGCCGTTTCGTTACGTCTTCAGGGCTTTCTCCTCCTTCTATTCGCTCGTGAGTATTACCTAGTTGCCATTGTGCAAGCATCCAGTGATAATAGGCATCTTCTTCCAAAGTAATAGGTTGCCCCTCTTTTTTACCCCAACTTATTTCGTTTAACCCCTCCAATGGAGTAAATGGTATTCCTTTATCTAGAAATGGTTGAACAGATTGTACAGTACGTTTGAGGGTTGAAGTATAGATCCTGTCAAATGGAACATCCTTATATTCTTCAAAGAAAGCCATAGCTTGCCTTTTTCCATTCTCGTTAATGGAGGAATTTACACCACTGCCCTGGACAATGCCTTTTAGGTTATAATCGGTTTGGCCGTGGCGTATAATGTAAATTTTTTTGATGCTCAATTTTCCGTTAATTTAGCCCGTCCTAACCGGTAGGCGGGCGCAAAAATAAGGATTTACAGGTAACTACAACGGTTTATTCCACTCATGTCCATATTTAATTCTGACATAAAGCTTGAATCACTTAACAAGCTATCTGAAAACACCATGGTAAGTCATTTGGGAATTGAATTTACCCAGATCGGTGATGATTATATTGAAGCAAAAATGCCGGTAGATTCCAGAACACGTCAACCACTTGGCTTGTTACATGGTGGTGCATCAGTAGTTCTGGCAGAAACATTGGGGAGTGTCGCTGCAAGCTTCTGCGTAAACCCTGAAACCCAATATTGTGTTGGTTTAGAGGTCAATGCAAATCATATCAAGCGTGCCAAATCGGGTTATGTCTTCGGGGTGACCAAGGCCATACATATTGGTAAACGGACACAGGTATGGGAGATTCGAATTGTAAATGAACAAAAAGAGTTAATCTGTATTAGCAGGATAACAATGGCAGTAATTGATAAACGATAGGCAGTGATGATTTCTATAAAGGAGAGTGAAAATAAGACCAGTGAAAAACAAATTGTTAAAGAGTCCATTTATAATGCGCTTCAACAGGGAAAGAGTTTTTCGTTGTGGAAGGCGCCCGGTGTTAATCAAACCAATCTAATCATTTGCCAAGCCATTAAGATGGTGGATGATTTTGTGTTGGAAGAAGGAGAGGCTGGTTTTTCTTTTGCTGCTTTTATGCCTAATTCTAAAAAATTCCTATTCCCTGCAGAATTGCACTACCAATTTGAAAATGGTATTCTGGTAAAAGGTCCTCAGCTTGAAATAACGATTGATAAAAATCAAGTGTATTCAGAAACTCCTCCAAAGTTTCATCGTAATCCTTCACTCAATAAAATCGATGATATAGATTTTATACAACTAGTCAATCATAGTCTACAGGAAATATCAAAGGGACATATTGAAAAAGTTGTTGCTTCCCGATGCAAAGATATTGCGATCGATGAGCAGTTCGATCCAATAGAAAAATTCAAGGTTCTTTGTGATAAACACCCACAAGCACTGGTGTCCCTGGTATCCTCGCCAGAAACAGGCACCTGGTTGGGAGCCACCCCAGAATTACTTGTTAGTGTCGATCGGAAAAATACATTTAAAACTATTGCCCTTGCAGGCACGCAACCATACACACCTGAAATTGATTTAAAGTCAGTTGCCTGGACTCAAAAAGAAATTGAAGAACAGGCTATGGTTTGCCGTTACATCATTAATTGTTTTAAAAAGATCAGACTTCGTGAATATGAAGAACATGGTCCTCGAACGATGGTTGCAGGAAATGTCATGCATTTAAAAACAGCCTACGAAGTTGATATGACTGCCACTAACTTTCCGCAACTGGGTTCAGTCATGCTCAAATTGCTACATCCGACATCGGCTGTTTGTGGTATGCCGTTCGATTCAGCGCTGGAATTTCTCCGAAAAAACGAAGGATACGACAGGGAATTTTACAGTGGCTATTTGGGTCCTGTTCAAATAAATAATTGCAGTCAAATCTATGTCAACTTACGTTGCTTGCAAGTATTTGAAAATCAGATCAGGCTTTATGCCGGTGCCGGAATAACTATTGATTCTCAACCGGCAAAAGAATTGGAGGAGACAGAGATAAAAATGCTTAACCTACAGGACCTAGTAGGGTCAAAACACAATTAAAGCATTGCGTTTACAAGCTATATACGATATCGCTGAAATATGTTCACAGCAAGGAGTTAGTAATGCCATTCTTTGTCCTGGGTCGAGGTGTGCACCTTTGACACTGGCATTTGTCAAACATCCGGATATAACATGCCGAACGCTGAGTGACGAACGAAGTGCCTGTTTTGTAGCGTTAGGAATCGCACAACAAACAAACTCTCCAGTAAGCGTAGTTTGCACCTCGGGTTCAGCGGCCTATAATTTTGCCCCTGCCATTGCAGAAGCATTTTTCCAGGAAATTCCCCTGCTTGTCTTCACTGCTGATCGTCCTTCAGAATGGATTGATCAATGGGATGGACAAACAATCAGGCAAAACAATATTTTTGGGAAACATGTGAAGAAATCATTTACTCTTCCACAAGAGTATGAACATCCTGATTCTTCCTGGCATGTTCACCGGATTATCAACGAAGCCATTGCACTATCGAGAGAATTTCCATGTGGTCCAATTCATATCAATGTTCCATTGCGCGAACCCTTGTATCCAGCTCAACATGAAAAAATCAGTTTTTCAAAAAAAACGAAGGTGGTAAATGTAACTCCCACTTTTTTTGAAATCTCGCAGGCCAATAAAAATACAATAGGTAAGGAGCTTTCCAAATACACGAAAATACTCGTCGTGGGTGGTCAGCATATCCCACATGAAGCATTAAGTAAATGTATTATCC
This sequence comes from Bacteroidota bacterium, assembly GCA_024643595.1. Taxonomy (GTDB): domain Bacteria; phylum Bacteroidota; class Bacteroidia; order Cytophagales; family Cyclobacteriaceae; genus ELB16-189. The sequence goes on along the minus strand of JAHEMS010000142.1, from coordinate 2,121 downwards.
GGTTTTGTAAAGCCAATAAAGCGGCATTGGTAGGTGATGTTATTTCCAATCTTCATCACTTGCCAGAAACCGTTCGTAATGCCGACACGATCTTAAGTCAATGCGGTGATTCGGTGATGAAATCACTTGCTCCTGAACTTCTGATTACTGTAGGTAAGTCAGTCATCTCGAAAAATTTAAAGTTGTTCCTTAGAAAATACAAACCGACAGAGCATTGGCATATCCAACCACGAGGAACAACAGCCGATCCTTTTCAATCACTGACTCGCTTGATTCACTGTTCGCCTCAAAACTTTTTTGAAAATTTTCAACCAGCCGAGAAGATTGAACCATTTCATGAGCAAAAGAGAAAAAATTATGTCCAGCTATGGCAAGCTGAAGAAAACCGCATCGATCGCTCAATAAAAAAATATTTTAGTGACAATCGTTTCACCGAATTTCATGTATTGAAAGAAATACTTGGCTCACTTCCAGCCCGATGTAACTTGCATTTATCAAACAGCATGAGTGTACGGTATGCAAACATTTTCGGGCTTACTGCAAAAAATAAAGGTGTACATGTGTTTGCCAATCGAGGCACAAGTGGAATTGATGGATGTACAAGCACAGCCGTAGGACATGCATTGAGCAGTGAAGTTCCCAATATTCTGATCACCGGAGACATGGCCTTTTTCTATGACCGTAATGCCTTTTGGCACAATTATCCATTACCCAACTTTCACATTGTCGTCCTCAATAATCATGGTGGTGTAATTTTCAACCTTATTGATGGCCCCGGCAATCTGGAAGAGAAAAATGACTTTTTTATTACGAATCAACAATTGACTGCCAATCATCTGGCAACTGAGTTCAACTACGATTATTTAAAAATTGACTCGCCAAAGAAAGTTAAAAATGCATTGAAGGATTTCTTCACCTTTAATGGCAAGACCAAATTATTGGAAGTGTTTTCTAATCAGCTGACAGCTAAGGAAACATTTGAATTATTTAAGGACCATATAAAAAAAAGTTATGAAGCTTAACTACGATTGGAAACCCATCAAAGCATATAAAGAGATTCTCTTTCATAAGTTTGAAGGCATCGCACGAATCAGTATAAATAGACCGGAAAAGCATAATGCATTCACTCCGCTTACCGTCCAGGAAATGATTGATGCCATGTACGTATGCCGTGAAGACCAGGAAGTAGGTGTAATTATTCTAACAGGTGAAGGAGGAAAGGCTTTCTGTAGTGGTGGAGATCAGAGTGTACGTGGACATGGAGGTTATGTTGGGCAAGATACAGTGCCTCGTTTAAATGTTTTGGACCTTCAAAAAATAATTCGCTCAATTTCTAAACCCGTAATTGCTGCGGTGGCAGGCTGGGCCATTGGAGGGGGACATGTATTGCATGTAGTTTGTGATCTAAGCATTGCGGCAGAAAATGCCCGCTTCGGACAAACAGGTCCAAAGGTTGGCAGTTTTGATGGCGGCTTTGGAGCTTCCTATCTCGCACGGATTGTTGGACAAAAGAAAGCTAGAGAAATCTGGTATTTGTGTGATCAATATGATGCTCAGGAGGCATTGGATATGGGACTTGTTAATCGAGTTGTTCCGCTAGAAAAATTGGAAGAAACTTATGTTGAATGGGCCAGAAAAATTTTGAAGAAAAGTCCATTAGCTATTCGTATGCTAAAAAGCGCGTTCAATGCAGAATTAGACGGGCAAGCAGGAATTCAAGAATTAGCGGGTAACTCTACCTTACTTTACTACCTGAGCGAGGAGGCCAAAGAGGGTAAGAATGCCTTCATCGAAAAACGTGAGCCCGATTTTTCGAAGTTTCCAAAATTTCCTTGAGTCTAGAACGCGATGAGTTATCAAGAATCATGGATTGAATTTGAGGATGACCGATATTCCCTTGAAGAAATAAAACACCGAACCTATCCGGATTCATTACCCCATTTCAAACAAACCTCATTAGATTTTTGCCATGATTGGCTGAACGGAAAGGAAACTTTTGAGCTTACAACATCCGGAACAACAGGTACTCCAAAAATTATTATAGCAACGCGCTCTCAATTAATGGCAAGCGCAGCGTTAAGTGCATCTGCTGTAAAGTTACAAAAAACGTTCACTGCTCTG
>JAHEMS010000141.1 GCA_024643595.1 Bacteroidota bacterium | reverse complement strand
AATGAATAACTGCGTAGATCACGATTAGCCCTGAGGCCTCAGCAATAATGGAAGCATAGGCCGCACCATTAAATCCTAATGATGGAAATCCAAAGTGTCCAAATATCATTGCATAATCCAACAGAATATTGACAACAGCTTCTGCCAGTGTGCCCCATACCAAAAATCGGGTTTGGTTCGTACCCACCAATAAGGCATTGCGCATGACATACAGATATAGAAATGGAAGGCCCCATATTCTTATTAATAGAAAGTCAGTAACCTGATCAGCGATGATAGCATCATGGATAAAAGAACTCATCACCATGGGGGCCAATAAATAGGTGGCAATAATTCCTAAACCAGCAACCCCTAAAGCAACCCATACACCGTTGTAAAATAACTTGCCAATCTCGTTTGGTAAATTTTGTCCTGCCCGTCGTGCGATCAGGGCCTGCAACCCATTATTTAGTCCATTCCCAATTACTGCAAAAATCAAATAATACACACCCGTGATTCCAGCGCTTGCAAGCTCCTGTTCTCCCAGTTTACCCAAAAATATATTGTTCGTAATAAAATTAATCTGCGGCACCAGCATGGCCAATGAAATAGGCAAAGCCATTAACAGGATTTGGCGATAACTGGTGTTGAGGCGTAACTCCATGATTTGTAAAAAACGGCTCGCAAAGTAAGTGAAAAAGAAAGGCTACACACCAAACACCTGAAAAGGTCTTCTTCCCCGATATCAATAAACCAATGCCGTAGCCGTATAAGATCGAATTATAGGGGAGGAATCTGCCAGCTAAAAATTACACTACCCCCTGAGCTTGCATTGCTTTAGCAACTTTTAAAAAGCCAGCGATATTAGCGCCAATCAAATAGTTACCAGGCTTGCCGTATTCCTTTGCGGCTGCCAGACAAGTATCGTGTATGTTTTTCATGATTCCATGAAGTCTGGAGTCGACTTCATCACTCGTCCAATTGGAACCCATATAATTCTGTGTCATCTCCAGACCGGATGTGGCTACTCCGCCAGCATTAGAAGCTTTGCCCGGAGAATACAGTACTCCATTATCAATCAATACATTTATAGCTTCAATCGTGGTTGGCATATTAGCCCCTTCGCCTAGCAACTTCAGCCCATTTTTCAACAAGTTACGGGCATCCTTTTCATTGATTTCATTTTGAGTGGCGCACGGAAATGCACAATCTGCTGGTATATTCCATAGAGGATTTTCTTCATGATTAATTGCCAGGGCATGAAATTCACATTTGTACTTATCGGCATATTCTTTAATACGTCCCCTTCTTTTATTTTTGAGGTCTTTCAGGAAATCCAGTTTTTCCTGTGTGAATCCTGCCTCATCATGTATAAACCCGGTAGAATCTGAAGCTGTTACAGCCTTGCCTCCCAACTGAATAACTTTTTCAATGGCATGCTGTGCTACATTACCCGAGCCAGATACGAGACAAGTTTTTCCTTTAATCGAATCCTTTTTTTCTTGCAACATATATTCCGCAAAATAGATAAGGCCATAGCCAGTTGCTTCCGTTCTGATTAAACTACCTCCCCAACCAATTCCCTTACCCGTGAGTACACCCGTAAATTCGTTTTTGATTTTTTTGTATGCTCCAAACAGATAACCTATTTCACGTCCACCTACGCCGATATCACCAGCGGGTACATCTAACCGATGCCCAATATGACGTGCAAGTTCTCCCATAAATGCCTGGCAGAATTTCATTACTTCGTCATCCGATTTGCCTTTGGGATCAAAATCACTACCTCCTTTACCGCCACCCATTGGAATTCCTGTAAGTGCATTTTTTAATACTTGCTCGAATGCCAGAAATTTTAATACACTAGGGGTTACTGTTGGATGGAACCTTAATCCTCCCTTATATGGCCCAATCGCGCTGTTCATCTGCACCCGATAACCCCGATTTATTTGTACATTCCCTTGGTCATCCAGCCAGTTCACCCGAAAAGATATCAAGCGCTCCGGCTCCAGCATACGCTCCAATAACCTCAGGCGAACAAATTCAGGGTTACGTTCCAGGACAGGCCATACGGAAACAATTACCTCCTCTGCCGCTTGTAAAAATTCAGGTTCATTAGGATTGCGTTGCTTTACAAGGGAGAGAATTTCTTGTGGTGTCATAACTATTGGTTTAGCGTTTACAATTTAAGGGAAGTATATCAATCGCAAACGATTTAGCTTGATTTATGCGATCTAACTAAAATTATTCATGCACCTTCACAAAAAACCTAAGTATCTTGAGGAGTCAAAACAGTAAATTAAACCTATGAACACAAAGAAAATCGCCATCATTGGCGGAGGTAATCTGGGAGCTGCTATTGCAGAAGGATTGTTGAAAAGTGGATTTGCAACTCCGCAGCAAATAACGGTGACCAGGAGAAATCTTTCACGATTACAGGCATTGAAAGATCAAGGAGTAACTGTTACCGACAATAATAAGGCTGCCATTGAAACGAGTGATGTGATCATTGTTGCTCTCAAACCATACAATGTAATGGAAGTTCTGGAGGGACTAAAGAATTCTTTTGATCCCAAAAAACATATAGTGATCAGTGTTGTAACGGGTATATTTCTGAAAGACCTCACTTCAATTATTGATCACGGCATGGCCATATTCCGCGCCATGCCAAATACTGCGATTGCTATCCAGGAATCGGTAACATGCCTTTGTCAATCCAACGCAACCGAATCACAGAATCAATACGTAACGGAATTGTTTAATCAACTCGGCATCAGCATTATTATTGATGAAAAACTGATGGATGCCGCTACTGTATTAGGGGCCTGTGGTATTGCCTATGCATTGCGCTTTATCAGGGCAGCCACTCAGGGTGGAATTGAAATCGGGTTTGATGCAAAAACAGCTAACTTAATTGCTGCACAAACCGTAAAGGGCGCTGCCGAATTATTGCTAAAAGGTAATCGCCACCCCGAGGAAGAAATTGATAAAGTAACGACTCCAAAAGGCTGTACGATAGTAGGATTGAATGAAATGGAACATCGTGGATTTAGCTCCTCCCTGATTCGGGGTATCGGCGCTTCATATAATAAAATCCTTTCTTAGGAGTAATGTCCTATTCGCTATGCTTGACTTGTTCACTACCACCAGCCGTATTATTGTAACCTGCAGTAAACGAATTGCCCCATATTTGGAACAGGAGATTATTGAGTTGGGGCTGAAACCAACCCGTACCTTTATTACCGGAGTAGAACTTCAAGGCACTATCAATGACTGTATATTATTAAATCTGAATTTACGCTGTGCCAGTCAGGTGCTATTTTCATTAAAAGAATTCAGATGCAACGGTCCTGATGATTTATATGAGGCCTTGATCCGTTATCCCTGGGAAGATTTACTTTCTCCGGAAGATTATTTTTCAGTAACAAGCCATGCCAATCACTTTACTGTCAACAACGATATGTTTGTGAATGTAAAAGTGAAAGATGCTATTGCTGATCGTATGCGCAGAGAAACCATGCGCAGACCTAACTCTGGCCCTGAACTCGACAAGGCAGTTTTTCACTTGTTTTGGAGAGAGGAGCAAGCGGAAATATTTTTTGATACTTCGGGTGAAACGCTGGCGAAACACGGATATCGAAAAATTCCCGGCAAAGCTCCGATGATGGAATCATTGGCTGCCGCCACCGTGTTGGCAACAAAGTGGGATCGCAAATCACCTTTTGTTAACCCAATGTGTGGTTCAGCTACGGTAGCAATTGAGGCTGTATTAATTGCAACCAATCGCAGACCCGGTTTATATCGGAAAAATTATTCATTCATGCATGTAAAAGGTTATAATTCCACCTTCTACAATGAAGCGTATAAAAGGCTAATTGATCAAATTGCTGAGGCTCCTGCTTTAAAAATAATTGCCACAGATATCAGTGATGATGCCATTATGATTTCGAAAGTAAATGCAGGCTTAGCGGGCGTTGAACATCTTCTGGAATTTGCAGTTTGTGATTTCGAAGAAACAAAAATTCCCGAAACACCAGGGGTTGTCTATTTCAATCCTGAGTATGGTGAACGATTAGGTGAGGTTACTGAATTGGAAGCAACCTACGCCCGCATTGGTGATTTTATGAAAAAGAAATGTCAGGGTTACCTCGGGTACATCTTCACGGGCAATCTTGACCTTGCTAAAAAGATTGGATTGAAAGCAAGCCGGAGAATTGAATTTTATACCAGCAAAATTGATTGTCGGCTTTTAGAATATGAAATGTATGGAGGAAGCCGGAGAACACCCAAACCCGAATCTCAAATCACAAACTAATCAATTTTTTATGAGATGGTTTTGTGAAACTGCCTTTTCCAAGATTAGCTTAGTTATAATTTTGTATTGTGTAATAAATACAATATCAATTGATGGCTTGAGTCAGCAAGAGAAAAGCACCAAAGTGATAGCCCATCGGGGAGCGTGGAAAAATACAGGAGTAACAGAGAATTCCATAGCGGCACTTCAATTTGCCATCCAATTAGGGTGCTACGGCAGCGAGTTTGATGTACATATGTCATCCGACTCTGTGCCATATGTACTTCACGATCATGCTATTAAAGGAACTCATATTGAAAAATCAACGGCAGCAGAGCTATCACAAATTAAGCTTTCTAATGGCGAGGCTCTTCCAACATTAAGATCCTATTTGGAAGCCGGGAAAAATCAAAACAATACACGGCTTATCCTTGAAATAAAATCATCAAGTATAAGTAAAGAACGATCCCTCGCTCTTGCTGCCAAATGTGTTGAAATGGTTAAGATGATGAATGTATCTCATATCACCGAGTATATTGCCTTCGATTTTGATGTATGTAAAAAAGTTAAGGAACTTGATTCGAAGGCCATCGTTACTTATCTGAATGGCGATAAATCACCCGATGAATTGCTGATTGCCGGCCTTAATGGAATGGACTATCACCTGAGTGTTTACCGAAAACACGAAAACTGGCTAAACGAGGCAAAGAACAAAAATCTCATCACCAATGTATGGACAGTGAACGATAAAGAAGCCATGCGTTGGTTCATTGAACGAAATATTGATTTCATCACCACTAATGAACCCGAACAGTTGATGGAATTGCTGAAAAAGTAGATTCAAATTTCCTTTTATTTATATATGACTATGTGCACACCGTATCTCTTTATAAATTTTGATGATTAAATAACTCTCACATTATGTATCCTCAACGTACTCTTAGATCCTTCCTGATTTTGATAGCACTTCACCTGATTAACAATCCTGCCTTCGCACAAACAGATCGGGTGCTCCCCGCTGAATCAGCTGTGAACTCTACCGGTCAGATTACAATAAAAAGTAAAATAGTTCCGTATAAAGTAACCACTGGCACAATGCCTGTATGGAATGCCGAGGGTAAGCCTAGTGCTTCTTTGTTCTATACGTATTACGAAAGATCAGATGTGAGCGATAAAAGCAAAAGACCCCTCGTGATGTCTTTCAATGGGGGTCCTGGTTCCGCTTCTGTGTGGATGCATGTTGCCTATACTGGTCCAAAACAATTGAACATTGATTCGGAAGGATTTCCCATTCAGCCCTATGGTGTGCGCGATAACCCTCATTCTATTTTGGATGTTGCCGATATTGTTTATATCGATCCTGTTAATACCGGTTTCTCCCGCATCCTGGATCCCAAAGCAGAGAAATCTACATTCTTCGGCGTAAATGCTGACATCAAGTATCTCGCGGATTGGCTGGATGTATTTGTAAGCCGTGTTGGACGATGGACATCACCCAAATATCTGATCGGTGAAAGCTACGGCACAACACGTGTATCTGGACTGGCACTCGAATTGCAAAATTCCCATTGGATGTACCTAAATGGTGTCATCCTCGTTTCGCCGACTGATTTAGGCATAAAGCGCGAAGGACCTGTGAAAGACGCATTAGCTCTTCCTTATTTTGCCGCTGCTGCTTGGTATCAAAAAGCCTTGCCACCTGATCTTCAGCAAAAGGATTTGAATGAGGTTCTTCCTGAAGTTGAAGCGTTCACGATCGATGAATTAATTCCTGTGCTCGCAAAAGGAGGCTTCATTGATGAGCAGATGCGAAAACAAGTCGCAGCAAAAATGTCGCGCTACTCTGGTCTCTCTGAAAAAGCTATTCTTCAACATAATTTATCGGTGCCTACCCAATTCTTCTGGAAGGAATTGTTGCGTGAAAAAGGATTTACCGTTGGGCGACTGGATTCACGGTATTTGGGAATCGATCGTGCGCAAGCCGGAGAGCATCCTGACTACAATGCAGAGCTTACCTCTTGGCTACACTCTTTCACGCCTGCCATTAATTATTATCTGAGGGACGTGTTAAAGTACAAAACTGATTTACAGTATAATATGTTTGGCCCGGTTCATCCCTGGGATAATTCAAATGATCAAACGGGTGAAAATCTTCGTAAGGCGATGGCCGAAAATCCTTACTTGCACGTCATGATTCAATCCGGATATTTTGATGGTGCCACCACTTATTTCAATGCCAAGTATTCCATGTGGCAACTTGACCCCAGCGGTAACCTTAAGGATCGTTTGCGTTTTGAGGGATATCGAAGCGGTCACATGATGTATTTACGTGCCGAGGACCTTGCCACATCCAATGATCACATCCGGGATTTTATTAAAAAGTCGCTACCGGCACAAGGTCAGGCAGCCAGGTATTGATTGAAACCATGAGGCTAATGGTCATTTCATATTCGGGAAAAAGTTGACGAACTTCTTTGAAAGCAATTCTCTTGAATACTTCTTCTCAGCTAACTGTCTTGAAGATTTCTGATATTCAATGAGCAGTGTTTGATCTATCAAAAAAGGCTTGATCTTATTCACGAAATCGGTTGGCTGGCGTGGATCTAAGTAAACTCCACACTTATTTTCCTCTATCTCTTTTCTTATCCAGCCTCCAAAATTGACCAGTATTAGTTTGCTTGCTGCTAGTCCATCAAAAAATTTATTGGGTGAACCCGTCTCTAAAATTGGAATGGACTTATAACAAATGAATGTTGCATCAGTCACATTTAATAATTCTTTTACTCCCTCGCGATTGGTGAAGTCCATGAATGTCAGATTGGTGAGGCCTTTCGCATTTCCTTTTAATCGGTCAACCAGGGCTCCGTCACCGCAAATAATAAAGTGAATGGGTAACTCCGCTTCGCGTGATGCATTGGCGCATTCTAACAAATAATCAAGTCCATTGGCTAAACCAATCGCGCCAATGTATGAGATTACAAATTTTCCCTTCACCGCATAGTAATCTTCCAGCACAGGATCCTTTGATTCCGGCCTATAATAGTCGCAATCCGACATATTGGGAAGAAGGTGGACTTGTTTCCCTGGAGCTTTCTTTTCAATGACTGACTGAATGCTGGGAGACAGTGCTACAACGGCATATGCTGATTTATAAATTGATTTTTCAAGACGATAAAGAAACCATTTAAAAAAATAATTACTGACAAAGCCCATTTGCACAGGAGCATCAGGCCATAAATCTCCAACTTCAAACAGGTAAGGAATTTTATATTTTTTTTTTATCCATTGTGCTGCCATTCCTACCGTAAGGGGAACGGAAATCGCATAGCAATAATCAATGTCTTTAAGTTGTTTGCTTAGCCTTATTGCACCTTTAACATACTTAAGAAATGACCAGCTCCGAGCCACAAAACCATAACTATTATCATAAGAAACCGGTAAATAATGGATTGTTATCCCCTCCATCTTTTCTTTTGCAAAATCTTTGTGATTATGAGCCGTGATAACGTGCACATCCACCCCATGCTCTACCAATGCGTTGGCCAGGTAAAAAGAACGTATGGCGCCACCTTCTTGCGGTGTTTTGAAATGTTGATGGAGTAGTAGCACTTTCACGGTGCAAAGAAAGAAAACCAATTGTTTATCACCTCTATTGCAGCAAGCTTTTTACGACTTGTTCCTTATTTAAAATCCCTTCCAACTTCTGCATAGGTGTGCATTAAATATTGAATGTCATCGAACCGACACCCGAACCTAACTGTCACTCGAATTAATGGAAGTGTGATGAATGGAATTTCCGGGCTATAAATTGGACAAATTGTCCATGAAGCAATATCCCTAAATTATTCCCGTAATAAAGAATAAGGTCTTCGAAATGGAAGACCTTATTCTTTTGTTCAAAAAAATACAAACTATTTCTCTTGCATGCTGCGT
>JAHEMS010000140.1 GCA_024643595.1 Bacteroidota bacterium | reverse complement strand
GTTGACCTATCCCATAGCGGAGTTATTCGATCTGCTCTGTCTTTTTCCTTTTCAGAAGAAAGGAATTTAAGTATGCGGCTTGGTGAACCTGAAAAATATCTTTATGAACCTGGATCCTCTGTACTTAAATCGGGAGCTTTTAAATTAATCGGTAAAAAATTCAATTTGACTAAGCTGGAATCAAATACACATCTATATACCTCCTTAAACTTGGTGGCTGACTTTCCGGGCAAGATATTCCTTATAGAATGGCTCAATCCCGATAGAAAAAAAATAAATGAACTAATTCCAAAGGGACAGGTTAATGTTATCTCCAGAAATTACCCGCTTACACCGGACGAAATAAAAAAGAAATGGCATTTACGTGATGGGGGTGAAAAATTTCTTATTGGATTCTCTTCTTTAAAAAAGAAAAACCTGGCTATCTGTTCATGGGTTAGAGATACTTAAGCAACTCCTCCACCGGCGTTTCGCCAAGAAATGATTTTACCAATTTACGCTCGCTGGAATAAATATACAGGGATGGTGTAGGGATGGATCCAAAATTGATAAAGACATCCTGATATCCTGCCCGACCAAACGAAATATTGGGTTTGTCGGACAGGTTATAAGTTTTAGAAAAATTTTCAATATGATGAATGGAGTCTGCGGCAATAAAAAGCAGTTTGTAATTCTTGAATGCATCGATATGTTCACTAATTTCCTTTGCTTCTCGCTGACAATGGTCACATTCTGTGTTAAACAAAATCAGGATGCTGCTTCCCGGTAATTCACGCGTAGTAAAGATTTCTCCTTTAACGGTTTCATAGGAAAGAAATGGGAGTTCATTGATTTCCTGTGTTGTTTCTCTTAATGTATTTTTTGTCTGGTTGCAACTCCAAAGGCACCCTATGAAAAAAAATATGGATAGCGAACATAAAAGCGTACTGCGAGTCATAAATCACTTAACGTATTCCAGAATCCAATATAGTATAAGAAATATCAAACCGGAACTCCCATAAAGTTTTATCACTTTTCTTCTGTTCTGAACATCTTCCCACCACAGCATCATCCATGGCTTAATCAGGCCTAACACCATAAATAAAAATGAAGTAAGGCTGATTAAAAGAATCAGTAGTCGCACATGATACATGCGTGCAAATTTACAGTTTAATCATCGCCAGATTATGCCAACAAAAACAAATAAAAATTGATTTATAAACATAAGTATTACTCATCAATTATATTTGCCCTTCTTTTTGGAAAGTTGGTTTGAAAGGGCACGAATTTATTGCACTCTATCGTTCGGACAGTCTGGTGCAGACATTGTCCGAGGGGATTCGCACATCCCATTCAAAATCAGTTCGTATAAAAAATCTTCATGGAAGTCTTGACGTATTAATTTTCGCTGCCGTCTTTAAAAGCGTACGGTCAAACCATCTCGTTATATTGTCCGACAAGGAAGAAGCTTCTTATTTTCTTAATGACCTGCAACACTTACTGGACGATAAAGAGGTTTTCTTTTTTCCTATGTCGTACAAGCGTCCTTATGAATACGAAGAAATAGAGAACGCAAATATCCTTATGAGGGCTGAGGTGCTTAACCAATTAAACAGCCACCCCGAAGGAAATGTGATTGTAACCTATCCCGAAGCTATTTCAGAAAAGGTGATTAACAAGAAAGCCCTTACCTCAAATACCTTCTTAATCACCCAGGGTGAAGTATTGGATCGCCAATTTCTTGAAGAATTCCTTCACTCTTATGATTTTGAAAAAACCGATTTTGTATATGAGGCGGGGCAGTTTGCTATTCGAGGAGGAATCATCGATGTTTTTTCTTTTGCCAATGAATATCCTTACCGAATTGAATTATTTGGCGATGAGGTGGACAGCATTCGTTCCTTCGATCCTGGCTCGCAGCTTTCAATTGATAAACTTGACAAAATAAACCTGATGCCCAATGTGCAAACACGGCTGATACAGGAAGAACGTCAATCATTTTTAGATTTCATCACGCCTAATTCCCGTATCTGGCTGAAGGACACAGAAATGGCAAGGGATGTGATTACACGATGTTTTGAAAAAGTCAGCGATAGTTTTGATAAGATCCTTCGTGAAAGCGGTCAAACAAAAGTAATCTTAGAGCCCAATCATTTATTTAACACGGGGAAAGAATTCGTTGATAAACTGAATACCGCATCACGGATTGAATTTGGTTCAAAATTCTTTTTCGAAAGTGCACATTCTTTTGATTTCAAATCTGGGGTACAGCCTTCGTTCAACAAAAATTTTGAGCTACTGGCAACCGATCTGCTTCAACATCAGATGCAGGGTTACAGTAATTTTATCGCGACCGAACAACCACGACAGGTGGAGCGGCTGCACGGAATTTTTGAAGAGATTCATCCGGAAATCCGATTTCAGTCACTTGATTTTTCACTTAAACAAGGTTTTGTTGATCATTCATTAAAAGTAATCTGCTATACGGATCATCAGATCTTTGAACGATACTATCGTTATCGTAATAAAGAGAAGTTTTCTAAATCAAAGGCGCTCACTTTTCGGGAGCTACAGACCCTTCAACCGGGTGATTTTGTAACTCATATCGATTATGGAATCGGCAAGTTTGCAGGACTTGAAAAAAAGGAAGTCAATGGCAAAGACCAGGAAGCAATTCGTCTTGTATTTCGTGACGATGATCTGCTCTATGTAAGCATTCATTCATTACATAAAATATCAAAATATTCTGGCAAAGAAGGAACTCCTCCGTCTATCAGCAAGCTCGGAAGCGGTGAGTGGGATAGTAAAAAAGCTAAAGCCAAGAAGAAAGTAAAAGACATTGCCCGGGAGCTTATCGAGTTGTACGCTAAACGCAAAAACGCTCCCGGTTATGCCTATCAACCCGATAACTTTTTGCAGGCCGAACTGGAGTCTTCTTTTATATATGAAGATACTCCTGATCAGGCCAAGGCCACTGAAGACGTCAAACACGATATGCAACAACCTCATCCTATGGACAGGCTGGTTTGTGGTGATGTAGGGTTTGGAAAAACCGAGGTCGCCATTCGTGCTGCTTTCAAAGCTGCATCCGAGGGCAAGCAAGTTGCCGTTCTTGTTCCTACCACTATTCTGGCCATGCAACATTATCGCACGTTTTCCGAGCGCCTCCAGGATCTGCCTGTCAAAATCGATTATGTCTCACGCTTTAAGAATGACAAGGAAATCAAAAAAATCATCGCTGAAGTGAAAGAGGGCACAGTGAATATTCTGATCGGCACGCACCGCGTGGTGAGTAAAGATGTCGTTTTTAAAGATCTCGGACTTTTAGTGATCGATGAAGAGCAAAAGTTTGGTGTAAAAGTTAAAGATCGTCTTAAGGAATTGAAAGTAAACGTTGATGTGCTCACGCTTACCGCAACACCTATTCCCAGAACTTTGCATTTTTCACTCATGGGCGCACGTGACCTGAGCATAATTTCTACTCCTCCGCCCAATCGGCAACCCGTAACCACTGAACTTCATACTTACGAAGAATCGATAATACGCGATGCCGTGAGCGCTGAATTGAGACGGGGCGGTCAGGTCTTCTTTGTACATAATCGGGTGAGCGACATTGAACAGGTAGCAAATACGATCTTCCGGCTCGTACCTGATTCACGCATCGGCATTGCTCATGGGCAAATGGACGGAGATAAACTTGAAAAGGTGATGGTTAAATTTATCGAGGGAGAATATGATGTCCTGGTTTCAACCAACATCATCGAATCTGGTCTTGATATTCCGAATGCCAATACGATTATTATTAATCAGGCACATATGTTTGGCCTGAGCGATCTGCACCAGATGCGCGGCCGGGTTGGTCGCTCTAACAAAAAAGCATTTTGTTATTTACTTACGCCTCCCAGCTCAGTACTTTCCTCCGATTCCCGCAAGCGACTGGCTGCATTAGAAGAATTTTCTGATTTGGGCGATGGATTTAAAGTGGCAATGCGCGATCTGGATATTCGCGGAGCTGGCAATCTGCTCGGTGCCGAGCAAACAGGATTCATCACTGATTTGGGTTTTGATACCTATCACAAAATTTTAGATGATGCCATTCAGGAACTGAAGGAAACTGATTTCAAAGAATTATTTGCTGAAGAGCTTGCTAAGCGGGCGAAACTGGTAGTGCCTGATTGTGTGATTGAAACTGACCTCGAAATCCTAATCCCTGATAGCTACATTAATAATACCAGTGAGCGCCTTCAACTCTATGCTACGCTGGATAGCATTAAGGACGAAGCCTCTTTATCCAGATTTAAGGATTCACTAACAGATCGATTCGGAACGTTGCCTGATCCTGTAAACCAGTTGATTGATTCCGTTCGCCTAAGATGGATCGGTGAGTCACTGGGTTTTGAAAAGATCACATTGAAAAATGAAAAGTTGCGTGGATATTTTGTTTCCGGAAACGATGCCTATTATAAATCAGAGGTCTTTGAAAAAGTGCTAGGCTTTGTTCAACATCATTCCAAAAGATGCCGACTGAAAGAGACGGGCTCCAAGCTTACGTTAACAATTGATGGAATTACAAGCGTAGTTACTGCCCTCGAAATACTGGGTCCTATCATTCCCGATCATTCCAAATCCTCCAGCGATACACTTTCTGTATAAGGCAACAAATTATCTACGTCATTGAACGCCTGAATGATCAGTACTCTTTTTAAGAATGGCGCGTAATACACTTCTATAAAAAACTTGCCTGAATGATAGAGGTATATTTTTTTTTGGTCATCACCTCGTGATGAGATATACGTTGTTTGGGTCGTTATATGCTCACACTTTTGTTTAAATGAGGCAATCTTAAAATCGTCAATTGAGATCATATCATATTTTGTTCTGACCTCATTAGGAGAAAAAGATGCCATATTAATAAACCCCTGTTTTTGGTGAATTTAACTATTTACAAACCACTGGTACAGAAGATTCTGTCCCAAAATGGAATTATACTTTTTCCAAATTAAGATCGTTTGTTAGTAGTTTAAGGGCTTATCCTTTAAATAAAGGATTTATCAAAAAATCAGTACTCTTTGGAAAACATTGATTTATCTATTTATATTAGCGGTTACTTTGATTTATAACCAAAAGCAAATGAAGTATTTTAAGTCTCTCCTGTTTTTTGTTGGACTATCCTCTATGATCAGTTCATGTTCATTGATCGGTGGTAAGGGTGGCAAACCAACCGCTCAGAATCCTGGGCAAATGAGCACCGCTACCGGATTAGCCTACACGCGGGATAAAGCCGAAGGATTTGAGGTTAATCCATATGAGTCACAACCGCCAGCACCAAACATGGTGTTTATCGAAGGAGGTCGTGCTGTACTAGGATCCTTTGAAGAAGACGTGATGGCCTATCGGGATAATGTTGAAAGGACTGTTTCTGTGGCTTCATTTTATATGGATGAGACTGAAATCGCCAACATTCACTGGCTTGAATATTTGTACTACTTGACTGCCGATTCGACCCCTATTGATGGTGGCCGCGCTTATAGAGCTGCTCTTCCTGATACTTTGGTGTGGAGATCTAATCTTGCTTTCAATGACCCTTATGTTGATCATTATCTACGTTATCCCGGGTTTCGTTACTTTCCAGTAGTAGGAGTAAAGTGGGCACAAGCTAACACTTACGCGGTATGGAGAACTGCAAAAGTCAATTCGGATCTTGCCGAAAAAGCTGGCGTTGCAGCACCAGAAACAGGCGCAGGTCGCATTCCATTAGAATCAGGTGTTGTAATACCTGCCTATCGCCTTCCTACTGAAGCTGAATGGGAATATGCTGCACAAGCTTTAATCGGAACTCAGTGGCTAGACGAATTGCAAACCCATCAACGTATTTATCCGTGGGATGGCCACGCACTTCGCAATCCTTACGGAAAACAAATGGGCTCTTTCCTTGCTAACTTTAAGAGAGGCCGGGGTGATTATGCCGGTATTGCCGGGCGATTGAATGATGGAGCTTTGATCACTTCATATATTTATGAATATCCTCCTAATGATTATGGATTGTATAATATGGCTGGTAATGTCAGCGAATGGGTAATGGATGTATACCGTCCCCTCTCACATCAGGATTTTGATGACTTAAACCCTATTCGCAGAGATGATTTTATTGATAGTCATAGCGACTATAGAAACCGATATGACAAAGTAGAAAGGGATTCTACAATCACTATGCCTGATGGAACTTCTAAGACTATAAGGACTTTCGAGTACACCAAAAATGCTCAGGGTTTCATGTCCTTGATTTCTGATAAGGTTCGGGTTTATAAAGGTGGTTCATGGAAAGATGTCGCTTACTGGATGTCACCTGGTACTCGCCGGTTTCTCGATCAGGATTCAGCAACTGCGACTATTGGTTTCCGTTGCGCTATGATACGCGCCGGATCAAACTATTAAGAATAAAAATTCACTGGATAAAAAAGCCTCGGTATCCCGGGGCTTTTTTTATTGGGCTTCGGCTATACACGCTATACTAATTTCCGTGCAGCCTCCTGCCAATAGTTTAAGTCCGCATGCTTCCAGTGTGGCTCCGGTAGTAATAACATCATCGACCAATAAAATCTTCTTGCCAATTATTTTCTCCTTTTGTATTACCTGAAAAACATCTTTAACATTTTCCCAGCGTTCAATTTTAGTTTTTCGGGTTTGTGTTGTGGTTTTAGTTTTTCTTTCTACAATGTTCTCATCCCATGGAATTTGCAACGTGCTACTTAATCCCTCCGCAAATTTTTCACTTTGATTATATCCTCTTCTTCGCTTTCTCGATTTATGCAATGGAATAGGTATAATTAGATCAAACCTATTTTCATAGCCCGAGTCGACCAAATCCTTCCCGTAAAGTTTGCCAAGTCTGATGCCTATTTCAGGATGATTATTATACTTCAGTTGATGAAGAAGGTGCTGAACCACACCCGTCTTTCTGAATTTTAAGAATGCCAACGCATAGGTGAGTGGTATTCGACCATGGAGTCGAGACTTAATTTGATTGTCCTCTTCCTCATGATATTTTGTTTTAGGAAGCTGGAGTATGCAGCGAGTACAGAGAATTTCTTCGCCCTTAAATAAGGAACGTGAGCAACCGAGGCAATGATTCGGAAAAAAGAGAGTTACAAAATCAGCCCAAAGGTAAAGTGCTGAATATTTCAAATTTGATTTAACCCGAATTGAACTCATCTTTGAAGTCTAATTTAACCAACGATGAACCTGGTAGACCAATTTAATGATTACCGCGGCAAAATGAATGAAAAAATTCTGGCTTCCGATAATCTTATCATCAAACGAATATTCAACCTGGACACCAATGCCTACCAATCCGGTGCGCTGGACGTGAAATCCAAAGAGCTTATCGGATTAACCTGTTCGCTGGTGTTGCGCTGTGATGATTGTGTTAAATACCATCTTGGAAAGTGCAAGGAAATCGGGTTGGTTACAGCAGAAGTACATGAAGCTATGGGGGTTGCTACGTTGGTTGGTGGAACAATTGTAATTCCTCATCTGCGCCGTGCATTTGAGTATTGGGAGGAACTTAACAAATAACCAGGAACTAAATGTTCAAACGTGATTTAGAGTTGGAACGCCAATGGTCAAGGTTATTGGTGGAGTTGGAAGACATTCTGGATAAAAAGCCAAAAGACCTGAACGGAGTCCTTTTCATTATTGGTATGCAGGAATTGGGCAAGGGAGCAAAGCGCTTTTCGAAGGAAGAAAAGCAGGACCTTATGCATATTGCTATCTGTAAAATATTGAGTTTATCGGGTTACTATGAGCTCGAAGGCCAGGACGCCGAGGGATGGCCACATTGGAAAATGATCAAGAAGTTACCTCATTTTGATTTACTCGAGCAGGAGAAGTTATTGAAAATGCATGTGCTTGAATATTTCGAGAAAGAGTATAATTGGAAACTCTCTTCGCCCGGCCCCGAGCTTTGACTTAAGGGTCCTATATTCCTATCTTAGTAGTATTAAAAAAACTATCTTTAATACAAGTACGTTTCAAGCTACATGGTGGAGGGGATCAATCACATAAATGAAAACATAGGATCTTTCAAAAAGAGATATTACCTGAATCTTCTTATTCGCGGAAGTATTTTCACGCTCTCAGCAATCCTTATTTATTTTATAATCGCCTCCCTGATTGAATATAATCTTTGGCTCGGACGAAGTGCGCGCTTTTTGATTTTTGCCTCTTTCTTTGCGTTG
>JAHEMS010000545.1 GCA_024643595.1 Bacteroidota bacterium | reverse complement strand
CGGGAAACCCAATCCTTCTGATTTCTTGCCCATTAAGGGATAACGATGATAGTTTCTCCCAATACGCTTTTTCATGGGTTGTCAGAATCCAACGTTCTTCGATTGGTGAAGGATGAAATATATTCTCCTTCGTTATGGTTCCTTCATAAAGTAATTGCTGTGGCAATATCTCATATTTGCTCATCGGGAATCGATGATTTGGAGGGAGTGGCAAAACGTACTCTTCTGTCCAGGCAATCTTTAACATAAATGAGCTGGAAGGATAGTTCTAAACTACTTTAAAGGATAGCCTCTGGATAGGATATTCAGGATTCCAAGTATTCAGATTTCGTTAATAAAAAATGAAATGATCTGGTGATGCATTGGCATAAAACTTGGCTAGTCCCTTTTCCTCCATATATACCTTCTTCTTAATTCAAAGCCCAATACTACTTTCTTCAATACATTAAAATAAAGAGCAGTATATAACAGGATTGAAAACCCCCAAATTATTGCAATATTAAAATATAATGTATCATACTTTCTGCTCAAGAAGTGCTTAGTTGGCGTGTAAAAATTTGCCGTAAAATCAAACGGATTATTGGGACGATGTTCGTCAAAATAGATTGGATATATCTTTTGGACAAGCCTTCCCTTCCACTCAATAATTTTTGTCAGGCTATTTCGGTTTTCAACAAAACGATTTACTTCTTCATTTTGAAATCTCATCCTCATATCATTGAAGGCAGCTAATTTTTCTGGCGTGCTTGTCATCGCCCTCACAATTGAATCTTTCTCCTTTGCTGCTTTTGCTGCCCTATTTATATATAGCTTCTTTAATGCCTTCAGGAAATGATCGGTACTATCCAAAACGCCAATATCAAACTTTCCGGGCACCAACAGATCAACTTCCCTGAAACGATTAGTTCCAACTTTATCGCGTTCTCGTATGAGTTCCAAACGTAGCAAATTCAAGGACTTACCTACTGGATTATTCAACGATTTGTCATTCCATTTACCAGGATTGTTTTTAATATTAGAAAGCGCTGTTTCCAATTCAGACATGTAATAGGTCTTTTTGTATTCCGCTAGGTTTAATCGCTGATCCAATTTATAGAACTGTTTTTCAAATGGATTGTCCTTAAACTGGGTTACCATCAATGCTTCAAACGCCCAGCGCGAAACCATAATTTCACCCAGCACCGGAATACCATCAGGCGTACCTACTTTAGGATTAAATTTATCAAACGTAACCACCACCCCACTTAACAGCAATTGTGGAATAATAAGAATGGGTATTAAAATATAAATAGTAACCGCCGAATCAAATGCCGATGAAATATTCAGCCCTAACATGTTGGCAAAACAAGCCGTAGAAAACAAAATCCACCAATATCGCATTTCGGTAAGGGGTATTTCCAGAATCCAGTTACCAATCATTATGAAACTAAATGTTTGAAACGCTGATATAGAAAACAATATCACTACTTTAGAAATCAGGTAAGAACTGCTACTGAGATTCAGGTAGCGTTCTCGTTTTAAAATCTTACGATCCCTGAATATTTCTTCAGCACTTATGATTAAGCCGATAAAAAGAGCGACCACCACACTCATGAAGAAATAGACCGGTATGTTAGAATTATTAAAAAACTTATACTCTGTATTCTGCACGCCCACTTCTTCGTAATACTTCACAAAATAGGCGATGAAAATTCCTAACACGGGTGCCAACGAGAGATTAATAATTACATACTGCTTATTGGCTAACTTAGACAACACATCACGAACAATGAAAATCCAAAGCTGTTTAAACCAGTTGGGTATTTTTTGAACCACCGGCAGAGGATCATTGATCTCAGATATTTTGGGCACCTTTTGCTTTTGCTTGAAATATTGATACCATTGACCGGGAGATACCTTTCTTGAATGAGTAAATCTGCCGAATTCATTTACTACCCTTGTCTCAATGATATTAAATATCTGCTCCGGATTAATATTACCACACTCAGGACATGCCCCTGGAGTTTTATTAGCCGCATTTACGATTTCCTGAAAATAATTTACAGACTCTGTCGGGTTACCGTAGTAAATCTGAAAACCACCCACATCCAGAATAATCAATGTGTCAAACATTTTGAATATGTCTGATGATGGTTGATGGATCACAACAAAAATCATTTTTCCTCGCAATGACAACTCCTTCAACAGGTCCATAATGTTCTCCGAATCTCGAGAAGAAAGGCCGGATGTAGGTTCATCCACAAATAGAATAGTTGGTTCACGT
>JAHEMS010000544.1 GCA_024643595.1 Bacteroidota bacterium | reverse complement strand
GAATATCTGATTTAAAGCCTCTATAAATTTT
This sequence comes from Bacteroidota bacterium, assembly GCA_024643595.1. Taxonomy (GTDB): domain Bacteria; phylum Bacteroidota; class Bacteroidia; order Cytophagales; family Cyclobacteriaceae; genus ELB16-189. Next base: position 2,238 of record JAHEMS010000544.1, on the reverse strand, counting down.
CCCTTTAGGTCCTTCAATGTACGGCACGTTGGTGTCCTTGTTCTCTCCATCCAGAATAATTTTACAACCATCGGCATAGGTAAACTCAATACGCCTCCAGGTGCCGACCGCATCGTCATGCTGCTGCGGGCAATCAACATCTACACGTATCGGACTTGTGTTATCCTTTCCTAAAAAATATTGAACCGGATCAATGTAGTGTTGCCCCATATCACCTAGTCCACCACCATCATAATCCCAATAACCACGGAAGGTGCTATGTACGCGATGTGGATTGTATGGTTTATACTGCGCAGGACCGAGCCACATTTCATAATCCAATTCGGGCGGCACCGGGATGGGTTCAAGATTTGTTTTCCCAACCCAATAAAACTTCCAGTTAAAACCAGTCACACCACTGATGGTTACTTTTAGAGGCCATCCTAAAATCCCGCTGTCAACAGCTTTCTTTAATGGTTTAACCGTTGTTCCCATTCCATAAAAATTGTCTTTAAACCTAAACCAGGTGTTGAGCCTGAACATACGACCATACTGCTCCATGGCCTCTACCACTCGCTTGCCTTCGCCAATCGTTTTGGTCATGGGTTTTTCACACCAAACATCCTTGCCTGCCTGAGCGGCCATCACAGACATGATGCCGTGCCAATGCGGAGGCGTTGCAATGTGAACAATATCTATATCCGGCTGTGCCAATAATTCCCTGAAATCAGAATAGCCACGGACATTACCCCCAGCTAATGCGATTGCGTCTTTAAGATGGTTTTTATCAACGTCACACATCGCGAGCACTTTTGTGCCCTCATATTCAATGTGCCCACGACCCATACCGCCAACACCTATTATGGCTTTGGTAAGAGTGTCGCTTGGGGCAAGAAATCCCGGGCCACCCAATACATGGCGAGGCACAATAGCAAACGCGCCCAAGGCGAGAGCTGATTTCTTTATAAAGTCCCTTCGTGAGTTATTGGATGGACTAATGATATTGGATTTTTTTATTCCCATGGTAGTGATATATAGAAAGTATGATTATTTGAATAATTGGAACCTGAAATTAATAGTACAATTAGGACAAAGAAAAGGCATTGCGATGAGGAAAAACTCGCTTTCAATGTACTTATTTAAATGCTAAAAAATACACGGCTTATATATCCGGTAATTTTTTTGTGTAGATCAGGATTTAAGTTTTAGCAACTCATCAACAATCTTTCTGTCATTGCTCAATCGGGGCACTTTGTTTTGTCCACCCAATTTACCCTGCGATTTCATATAGTCAATAAAGCCATTTTTGCGAACCGGTTTAATGATGAGTGTTCGTAAGATATTACCAGCAATCAAATCATCATAATATACGTTCAATCCCCGCAATTGATTATCCAGTTCCAACGAAAAAGCAACCATATCCTTGGGCATGTTTGCGAATTCAATCAGCCATTCATGATGTGGCATTCCTTCGGTTGGTGCCACATTGGGTGCGACTGTAAACTCCACCAATTCTACTTCCGGAAATTTATGCATGGTAAACTTCATTGCCTTCTCTACTTCTTCGCCAATCACGTGTTCGCCAAACGCTGAAATAAAATGTTTAATCCTTCCGCTTACAACCAGGCGATAAGGATTTTTGGAGACAAATTTCACCGTATCACCAATGGAATAACCCCACAAGCCCGCATTGTTGTTGATGATTACTGCATAATTTTTCCCGAGTTCCACCTCTTCGATGGAAAGCCTGGTCGGATGATCATTAAAGTATTCTTCGGTGGGAATGAATTCGAAAAATATTCCTGAGTTCAATAACATCAATAAGCCTTCAGCATGCTGCGAATCCTGGTAAGCAATAAATCCTTCGGAGGCGGGGTATGTCTCGATTGAATCAACTTTCTTTCCAATCGTCTCGAATAATCTGGCGCGATAAGGCTCAAAGTTTACGCCACCATAAACAAACATAGAAAAATTGGGAAACACATCTTTCACTTTTTTTCCAGTGCGTGCCACTATCCGATCAAAATACATTTGGGCCCAGGGAGGAATGCCTGAGATCAGTGTCATGTTGGCATGGATCGTTTCGTCTATGATCTTATCCAGTTTTGTTTCCCACTCGTCAATGCAATTGGTGGCATAACTTGGTTTTTGGTTGGTCCGCAGATATGATGGTACGTGATGATTCACGATGCCAGAAAGTCTTCCAGTCTTAATGCCAGCTTTCTCATTGAGTTCAGGGCTCCCCGAAAGAAATATTAA
>JAHEMS010000139.1 GCA_024643595.1 Bacteroidota bacterium | reverse complement strand
GTTCGCGAGCCAATTTTTCGTCATCAATAATAAGGCAGGTTGTATCCATTTTGTTAAATTTATTTGTCAATAATTGTAAAGATCAGTCTGTATTAATCTATGAGTCCATTCAACGGCTGGCCTTCTCATAGTATTTGTTTTTCGAAGAGTTTACTACTCGTTGATTCCTTCTCTTTTACGTCAATAAAAAAACTAACGGAATACCCTAACTCCGATGACCTAACCCGTAAGTGAGATTGAGCTCCAAAATAACTCTTTAACCGAAGATCAGTATTTATCATACCAACTCCACTTGAACTTCCATCCATAACTTTCTTTGCATTGGAGCCAAGTCCGTTATCCTTTACCTCAAAATAAATGATCGGGCCCGACCTCTTAACCACGAGTGAAATGGTCCCTCCGTCCTCCTTTGGGCCAATACCATACTTCACTGAATTCTCCACCAGGGGCTGCAAAATCATGGGAGGAATGGAAACACTTAAACAAGTAGGATCAATTACCTTTTCAAATTTCAAACGCTCGCCAAACCGCACTTGCTGTATCCGTATGTAATTCTCAATAAATTCAATTTCATGAATAAGCTTAACCATTTCACCACTATGCGAATCCAGCGCGTAGCGAAAAACATCCGACAATTGAGTAATTACCTTACGGGCCTGCTCCTTGCTAGAGTTAACCAATGTACTTATTGAATTCAGCGTATTAAAAAGAAAGTGTGGGTTAATTTGAGACTTTAATAACGATATCTGCATTTCCTTATTTCGGATTGCCAGCTCACTTTTTTCATGCTCATGACGCTGAAGTCCCTGAAAATATTTTATAACATAGTATACTCCGACGGTAATAATATATTGATCATGGATGCGAAGCGCATCCCAGCTGCTTAACATCATCAACATATACTCTGTCCAGTGTTCAAAATAAACAAACCCTTCCAGGTAATCTGAAAAATAATAGGACAAGGTGCCCATCATTAAGAAAAACATTATGATTCCTGCAATGTGCCCTACAAATTGAATAATCGGTCGAAAGCTGAAGAGCCAGTGGGCCCAAAGAAATATCAATAAGATGAACAGACATAAAGACTCAAAAAGAAAGAAGGCCGTCCAGAGCACATAAAGCTCCGGATTAACAAATTTATACTCAACTACCGCGCTGATTGTAAAATTAACTGCATACCAAATGCAGATAAGCAAATAGGCACGTTTCCATATACCCGGTATAGCGTCAAACCACTTCACAGAGGTTAAAGATTAGCGTATAAAATTAAAGAATCGAAGGCAATGATGTCCAATGTAACATTTTCACGATTAATGGTCCCTAATGCCGACCAGTAAACAAAATTTCAGTTATTCCGAATGTCTTATCTTTGTACTTGAAATGAGTGCGCGCAAAATTCTTTACATGAGGAATTATTTCCTGGTATTTCTATTACTTGGTATTGGCATAAATGGCTTTTCTCAGAGGATCATGATTTCAGGAAAAATCGTCGATCAGGAGACCAAAGAGCCTCTTGTCTACGCCTCCATTGGAATTAAGGACAAATCGATCAGCACCATTAGCAATCTGGTGGGTGAGTTTGACTTTCACATTCCGGCAGAATTACGGAACAATTTTCTTGTCATCAACATGCTAGGATTCAAGACATTTGAAGCTCCCATTTGGACGTTGCTAGACATTAAACCACTGATCATTGAAATGGAAAAATCACCCCTTCAGCTCGACGAGGTAATCATTTCTGACTCCTTACGGGGGGGTGACATTTTACAAATTGCACTATCACGCATTGAACAAAATTATCCGATGAGTCCTTACCTCATGTATGGTTTTTACCGTGATTTGAAAAAAGTAGGAGGAACTTATATTTCTTTATTGGAAGCTGCCGTAAAAATTTATGATGAAAACTATATTGAACCGCGCAACAAAAATAAACTGAGGGAACGTGTTGCCTTGCAGGAAGTAAGACGCAGTATCGGGTACGGAAGTAAATTCACAGACTATTTTGACCAGGATAATCTGCTCGAGGTATTATTACTTCACAACAGCATACGCTACCGGCATTTTCCAAATGACGAATCTTTTTTTGATGAACTAAAACGACTGAAGGACTCCTACTACGATGGTCAGCCAATTTACATTTTATCCCATCACGGAGAATACAATTTGACCGTATATGTGGAGAAATCATCTTTCGCTATTATTCACATCGAATATGAAGAAAATCAGGATGACCGTCTCCAACGGAAAAGAGGCATGTACAGTAAACTGGTGACCAGCAAACGGGTCAACAATTTTAAGCGATTCGAAGGAAAATATTATCCTAATTATATATCCGTAATTTCTAAAGTAAACTGGTATGACATAAAAAGCGAAGAATTAAAATTTGAAACCGAATTACTTCAATCATTGATGATTAATGAGGTATTGCCGAACGCTATCGGAAGAATAAATTCTTCTCAAAAAATGAAAGCATACGGACTTCATTTTCAAGACCATCCCTACAATAAAGAGTTTTGGGATAATTACAACCTGATAAAAGAAAGTCCGTTAGATCGTAAAATTATTGAAGACCTTGAAAAGAACGGGCCGCTCGATAAACAGTTTAAGAATAATTGAGGCAACCTTCTGTCTCACCAATTAAAAAAAATAATCAATTGCCAGCAAAAAGGGCTTGAAATGCAATGGCCACATTGGGCTTCATTTTAGGCATCTCAACTTTTTTAGAGAAGATGGCCCATAAAATAATTTCAACGATACCTTGGGGAAGAATTGACCACAATTGATAGAGTGCTTTATTTTGCCATCCCGGTATAATTAATTTCTTGCCTTTAAACATATTAGTTACTGCTTCGATTGCTACTTCATCTGGCATTTGAAGCAACATTTTGCTGGGCATCCTGACATGAGCTATATTATTAATCACCCTGTTACTGGTGATCGTGCCGCCAGGACAAAGGCAACTTACGTTGATTTTAAATTGCCTTAACTCCATTCTCAGGGAAAGTGAAAAAGAATATATAAAACTTTTTGATGCCGCATATACCGTTTTACCGGGTATGCTCATAAAGGAAGCCAGACTGCCTACATTTAAAATATTTGCCGGTACGTTCTGCTTTAGATCAGGAAGAAAGTAATACGTCAGCTGGACCAATGCCTGGTTATTTAATATAAGCATAGTATTTATTTCTGAAATATCCGTGCGATCAAACGAAGTCTGCATACCTACACCGGCATTGTTGATCAGCGCATTAATCCTGATATTTTGTTCCTTGCACCAGTTATATAAATAACGGACTGCTCCATCACTTGTCAAATCGAGTTCACAGAACTTTATCTTAATAGGATATTCATTAGAAATCTGCTGTGCGGTTTCTGGCAATCCAGTTTGCGGCAGTGCAACCAAAATTAAATTGACTTGCAGGCGAGCTAATTCTAACGCGATGGACTTTCCTATCCCGGAACTCGCGCCTGTCACTAATGCAAAGTATTCATTCATATTTCAATTCTTTAAATGATCTGTTTTTTTCTCTCGTACAATAAGAAACTGTTGGATAGCGCCGATGATACTGCGCAACACAAAGCATGCAGCGGTAATATGAGAGATATTAAATAAGTCCATATGGGCTGGTTATAGTTGTAAATTTCTTTGATCGTTAAGCCAGGCTAACGTAGTAGATATTCCTTCTGCAATTGGGGTGATTTGATACCCTAATTCTTTTATTGCCTTATCGCTGGAGCAAGCCAGGTCATGATTATTTTTGGCAATCCACTTCCGCGTAATAAGCGGCTCCCTTCCAAAAAGGGAAGCGCCAATTTCCTCCTTCCACCCAAAGAGCATCATTAACCATAAAGGAACGCGGACCAAAAAATGTTTTTTACCAGAAATTAATTTAATCAGGTTAAAAAATTCATTGAGTTGAAGGTTATCGCCTCCCAGAATATATTTCTGTCCCACACGTCCATGATTCATTGCCAGTATATGGCCGTTCACCACATCGTCGATGTAACAAAAGCATCCGACTGATTTTCCATTACCAGGAATCACATGCCAATCTCCATGGATATACAATTGGATTAAATGAGACACCGCGTTGCTCTCCGTCCATATACCCGGGCCATAAACTTTTGATGGAGCTACAATTACCGTATTAAGGCCCTGTTTTGAAAAATCCCTCACACAACATTCAGCGATGTGTTTGGAACTTTCATATTCCGTAAAAAAATGAACATCCCTGACGAAGTCCTCAGAAAGTGGTGAGCCATTGCTTCGTCCTAATACGGCACACGATGAACTGTAAACTAGTTTTTCGATACCTGCCTTTTGAGCCATCTCCAATATATTCAACGTTCCTTTTACATTAATTTGAAAATAAGTGGCGGGGTCTTTAGCCCAGGGCCGCGCAAATGCTGCCAGGTGATAAGCCTGTCTGCAACCTTTCATTCCCTTCTCAAGGGAAGTCTTATCCAGAAGATCGCCCTCATGAAAAGTGAGATTAGGATGATTGAATATGGAGTCAGTCGGAATTTTTCTAACTAGCGCATTTACTTCATGGCCTTGCTTAAGCAAGCTCTCCATCAGTCTCTGCCCGATATAGCCAGTAGCACCTGTAATAAATATTTTCATAAAGGATTTGAATGGTTGCCTAACTTTTTAAGCAAGGTGATGCAATTATTTTTTCTTATCGTGTCGTTTGGCTCCTGAGGAGGAAGCGACAAACTGAATTCTAAGGTCTTGATTGCCTCCTTTGGTCGACCCAATTTTTGCAAAGCCAGCGCTTTGTTGTAGTGAAACAAAATACAATCCGGTTGCCATTGAATGGCTTTCTCAAAGCAACGCAAAGCTGTTTCCAAAGAAGCTTCATCGGGCAAACCACCAAACAGAAAATTACAGGCCGCTTTTTCAAACCAGGAAAGAGAAGCGATTGATAAATGCCACTTGCCCAGCGCAAAGTGTGCAGGAGGATAAAAAGGGTCGATGGTTATCAGGTAATCCGCTTCCTTTTTGATAATAGTTGCATGCTTCAATTTTTCTGCAGGGTTCTTTGCCATTTCAGATAGCAGACCCAATGATACGATGTAATTAAGGTGTGCTTCTTTGCATCCCGGCACCACTTCAATGGACCGTTGCGCATACGCCAAAGCATGTTGCATATAAAAATTCCTGGTATTAAAATCTTTTGATTTACCTCCCAATGCAGAAGCTAATTTGCTCGCCTGAAGAAGAGCCTCAACATGATTCGGGTCATTTTTCAGAATATTCCTCATATGCAGAAAAGCCATCGAATCTTGATGCAAGGAAACATACCTAAGTGCTTCGTTCCAGTCTCCTCGAATTTGTGATTGAGAAAATCCCATCCTTAGAAATGCAAAACACAGAAGGAGTGCTAAGTAATGATTACGAAATATTCTTATGATTCTTTTCATAATAGTGGCCGTTACATGTATTTGTACTTACCTGAATTTATTATTCTCTGCCCGATCACACACCAAAAGTATTGCCCTGTTCAGCATCTTAAGTTTCATTCTTTCCAATCGTGTAAATTCAGATTAGTGGCTTTTGCAAGTATCGGGGCCAGCGATCGACAGGAGTTGCATATTTCGCAAATCCAGGAGAATTGAATCCTATTCCGCCCTAAATCTCCGCACAACGAAGGCAATCAATTTGCAATAAGGATAAGGGGTTAGCGGTACAATCTAAAATCCTGAATGTCACTCCACCTGCTTTCCATATTCATTTTAAAACGCCCGAACAGATATAATTTTCAAAATCGTATCCTTGCAATTGCTACAATTTTTTGGTAGCATTAGTAACCTAAAGGTTTCCCTATGGAGTCGGCTACTGAAAGTATCCAAACCACTTTCCTTAATCAGGTGAAGTTAAAACTCCCACCCCATTTGTCCTTTGTTGATGACCTTGCTGAACTACTGAATATCAGTCGTGACAGCTCGTACAGACGAATCCGGGGGGAAACGGTATTATCGTTAGACGAGGTGAAAAAAATTTGTACCCATTATAAAGTGTCACTCGATACGCTCTTGTCACCCAATAGTGAAATGGTCACTTTCAACAATCGAAAAATAGATCAAACTGATTTTACGTTTGAGATGTGGCTTAAATCAGTACTCAGTAACCTGGAGATGATTTGCAGTTTCCCTGAAAAGGAACTAACCTATGTAGCTAAAGACATTCCCTTTTTTCATTACTACGCTTACCCTAATCTGGCCGCTTTCAAAATGTTTTTCTGGATGAAAACATATCATCGTTATCCTCAATTTGCTGACACAAAATTTTACCCTAAAGTCATCTCCAAAGACCTGCTTCAGGTTGGTCAAAGAATATGGGATCGATATGCAGAAATCCCCAGCGTTGAAATCTGGAGTGATGAAACTGCTGTGGTTACATGCCGGCAGATTCAATACTATCATGAAACCGGTGTCATTACAACAAATCAGGCACATCAACTTTGCGATGAGTATAGTAGCATGATCAATCAAATTCAGCAATGGGTAAAAAACGGTATCAAAGAAAATAATACTGCCCAATTCGGCATGTATAAAAATGATATCCTTATCGCTGAAACAACTATCTTCTTTAAGATGGGGGATAAAAGGGTGGCCTTTTTAACTTATAATACGATGAACATCCTTACTACATCCAACGATCGGTTCTGTGATATCATGGAAGACTATTTAACCAATTTGGTCCATAAGTCCATACAAATCAGTACAAGCGGAGAAAAGGAAAGAGCCATATTTTTTAATTATATTCAGGATTCCATTCAGCAGTTAAAGAAGAAAATAAGATAAAATCCTGATGAGCATTAATGCAATTAGTCATCATTACATCCCGATTTCCAGGGGGCTGGCTATGAATAAGGAAATTGTATCCATACTATATAGTATAATCATTTGGGCAAAATCTTATGCAATCTGCTGCTGAAAGCATTCAGACAACTTTTCTCAATCAGGTTAAAAGAAACCTCCCTCCCAATTTATCATTTGTCGATGAGCTGGCGGAAGCATTGAATATCAGTCGTGACAGTGCTTATCGGAGAATACGAGGAGAGACCGTCCTTTCCCTTGATGAGGCAAAAATACTTTATAATCGTTACGGAGTATCTATTGATGTATTATTTTCCAATTCTTCTGAGATGGTAACTTTTCATCGGAGAGTGGTCAGCTTTGCAGATTATAATCTTGAAAAATGGCTCGAATCAATTCTAAAAAATCTGGATTACCTGAGCGGATTTAGTAAAAATGAGATGATATTCTCTGCCAAAGACATTCCCGTGTTTCATTACTTCAGGCTTCCAGAATTATCCGCATTCAAACTTTTTTTCTGGATGAAGACCTTGCTTGGTTATCCCGAATATGAACAGGCTAAATTCACCAATGACGCAGTGCCTAAAAAACTAATCGCGTTGGCGAGTCGGATGTGGAATAAATATTCTTCCATATCGAGCACCGAAATATGGAATGAAGAAGTGCTGTATGATACCCTGAGACAAATTGAATTTTATAACGAATGCGGGTTATTTGCCAACGCTGATGAAGCCACTTTGCTATGCGATCAATTATCAAAATTACTGGAAGAAATCGAGCATGATGCTTTAGTTGGAAGAAAATCCGGTAGCGGTGCATTTAATCTTTACAACAATGAAATTCTGATTGCCGACAACACCGTATTCGCCCGAATGGGCGATAAGCGATGTGTGTACGTGAACCAAAATGCATTGAATCTTTTGCTAACATTCCAGGAACCGTTTTGTGAAAAGACGGAGAATTATCTTCAAAACCTGATTAAGAAATCTACGGTAATCAGTGTTACGGGACAACGCGAAAGATCGAGGTTCTTCAAAAACATGAATGACCGGATTCAGTCGTTCAAGGTAAAATTCATCAAAAACTAAAAAGTAAAATTACATTTTCTCAATAAGGGCTTCATTCATGAGCTCTTCCTTGTCGATAGGCACTACTCCGATGTATTGACAAACAAGACCTCCGCCCAGATTGGAAAGGAAAGCTATTTGCTGAGGTGGCAGTTGCAATGCCACCGCCAAAGCAGCAATGCTCACTACCGTATCTCCTGCCCCTGATACGTCAGCTATTTCGCGGGCATAAGCCGGTAATTTTATTTTTTCATTCTGAAAATCAATGTACACGCCATGTTCTGACAATGTTAGCATAACTCCATTTGTGCTTAACTTTTTCTTAAGCTGATCAACTGCGCTTTCGACATTGGAAGAATTCGAGGCA
>JAHEMS010000543.1 GCA_024643595.1 Bacteroidota bacterium | reverse complement strand
TCCATTTCTTTCTCAGGTTTCAAAGCGTAATGATTTTCAACGGCTGGAATTGCAAACCATCCTTTCTGGATTGATCCCATGGGAACTCAGTTCAAAGCTTGATAAACTGGCGCCGGCGCGATTACCGGTTCCGAGTGGATCCTTGATCAAACTCAACTACATAAACGATGGACGCTCGCCTGTGATGGAGGTGCGTCTTCAGGAAGTGTTTGGCTTATTGGATACGCCAACGGTTAACGACGGGAAAACCAGCATTATATTGCATTTACTTTCACCTGGCTACAAGCCGGTGCAGGTAACACAGGATTTAAAAAGTTTTTGGCAAACCACCTACCATGAAGTACGCAAAGAACTCCGAATGCGATACCCCCGTCATCATTGGCCTGAAGATCCACTGACTGCCGAAGCGGTAAGGGGCGTCAAGAAGAGACCGCCACGCTGACTAAAATTAGTCATAGGTAAATTATAAAATAATTTACCTGTATTAAGAATCTTGTAATTTGACTTTTTTGAAGGGTTCGGTATGAAGCTTTGGCAAGCCGCCTGTCAATTTCTTCTTTATAATAAATATGAAAATGCCTACCTTAACATTTCTAAATTCCTGATCATTATTAAACAACTAACCTTAATTATATGGCATCTTATTCACTTACTGTAAACGGAGAGAAGCGCACCGTGGAAGTATCATCCGATACCCCATTGTTGTGGGTGCTTCGCGATAACCTTGGTTTAGTAGGCACCAAGTATGGTTGTGGTATCGGTCAATGCGGAGCATGTACGGTTCACCTGAATGGCACGGCTGTTCGTTCATGTTCATTGCCGGTTTCATCATTGAATAATGCAAAGATTACAACCATTGAAGGACTTTCCAAAGATGGTGATCATCCTGTGCAGCAAGCATGGATAGAAGTTGATGTGCCGCAGTGTGGTTATTGCCAGGCTGGACAGATTATGTCCGCAAGTGCTCTGCTTGCTAAGAATCCTACACCTTCGGATGAGCAGATCGATACGGCCATGAACGGCAATATTTGCCGTTGTGGAACCTATCATCGGGTGAAAGAAGCAATTGTGATGGCGTCAGCAAAACTTAATAAATAATCTGCCTTATGAATACGATTACAAAAACAAACAGGCGTAATTTTTTAAAGTTGGGTTTAGCGGCAAGCGGTGGCCTGGTGCTTGGATTTAAGTGGAGTAGTACTTCTGCATTGAGTATGGAGGTAATAAATGGTACACACCTGGCTGAAGATGTGAATTTCAATAGCTACCTCTCGATATCTCCCGATGACATCGTTACCTTGTATTCTCCTAACCCTGAGTTAGGTCAAAATATAAAGACTTCTTTCCCCATGATTGTGGCTGAAGAACTCGATGCCGATTGGTCGAAAGTAAAAGTGGTCCAGGCAAATCTTGATACCAAAAAATATGATCGTCAGCTTACTGGCGGAAGTGGCGCTGTCCCTCATTCCTGGGAGCGTCTTCGTAAAGCAGGGGCAACGGCAAAGTATATGTTGGTGGAAGCGGCAGCCAAAAAGTGGAACGTATCGGCTTCTTCGCTGAAAACAGAGAATGGAAAAGTGATCAATCCGGCTAGTGGAAAATCATTTACCTATGGCGAACTCGCTAATGATGCGGCAACGATACCAGTGCCTGCGGAAGTAAAACTGAAAGACAGAAAGGATTTTAAAATCATTGGCACTTCCGTACGAATTGTGGATGGCAAAGACATTGCCGTTGGCAAACCAATGTTTGGCCTTGACTTCTATCGGGAAGGTATGTTGAATGCCGTGATCATTCGTCCTGAAGCATTTGGCACGAAAGTTAAATCCGTTGACAGTACTGCTGCGAAAGCAATGCCCGGCATTGTAGATGTAGTGACGTTTAAAAATAATGTTGCCATTGTGGGTAAATCTACCTGGGACGTATTGAAGGCTCGTAAAGTGGTGAAGATTGAATACGAGAAGGAGGGGGATATTGAAAGTACGGAAGATCATGATCGTATCTTCAAAGAACTGCTCGATAAACCTGGGGCAAATGTTAGGCGCCAGGATGGTGATGTGGAAGCTGCCTTTAAGTCGGCTGCCAAAGTGATCAAGCGAGAATATCAATGCCCATTCTTATCACACTCGCCCATGGAGCCCATGAATTTCTTTGCTCATGTTCGTCCTGATGGCGTAGAATTGGTAGGACCTTCACAGACCCCCGACCGGGCCAGAAACGGAGTTGCGACATTACTGGGCATAGCGCCTGAAAAAATTACACTGGAATTAACGCGCCTTGGA
>JAHEMS010000138.1 GCA_024643595.1 Bacteroidota bacterium | reverse complement strand
AAGATGATATGGCAGTGTCACACGAATCATGGCACAGCCTGTACTTCTACCGAGCACACTGAAGGAAGGTTTTGTACAATCGCACTCCAGCTGTCTCCCCCATCGGCTGATGCGTAGACTTGTCCACCTGTGGTGCCGAAATAGATGCCGCAAGGATCGAGCGTGTCAACAGCCATGGCATCGCGTAAAACGTTTACATAACAATCTTTTTGTGGAAGCCCATTCGTGAGCGCTTCCCATTCGTTACCTCCGGTGCGACTTCGGTAAACCCGTAACTTACCTTCCGGTGGAAAGTGTTCAGAGTCGCTCTTGATAGGAATCACATACACGGTATTGGGTTCTTGCGCATGTACATCGATGACGAAGCCAAAATCGGAAGGTAGATTACCGCTAACTTCGGTCCACAATTCTCCTGCGTTATCGGATCGCATAACATCCCAATGTTTCTGCATGAACAACACTTCGGGTTTCGCCGGATGCATGGCAATGCGGTGAACACAGTGGCCCACCTCGGCATGTGGATCAGGAATATAGTTCGAGGATAGTCCTTGGTTGATTGGTTTCCAGGTCTTGCCGTCATCATCAGAACGAAATGCACCCGCTGACGAGATCGCCACATAAATTCTCCCCGGATTCATCTTGTCAAGAATAATGGTATGCACCGCCATACCTCCGGCACCCGGCGCCCACTTATCTCCGGTGCGATGCCCCCGCAGGGCTGACAATTCTGTCCAGCTTTTTCCACCGTCAGTGGTCTTGAAAAGCGCGGCATCTTCTACACCTGCATAGACCGTATCTGGCTCTGTTAAAGAGGGCTCCAGATGCCAGACACGCTTGAACTCCCAAGGATGTTGAGTGCCATCGTACCACTGGTGGGTTGTCAGCGCCTTGCCATTTTCATCAGAAGTATCGTAGGCGAACTTATTGCTTTCCGTTACCGGCATCCCGTCAGGTCCTGTTGTGGATTCGCCATCTTTGAATCCAGGTTGGAACCAGCTCTTCCCACCGTCATCCGACCGCTGAATGATTTGTCCGAACCATCCACTGCTTTGCGAGACATAAATCCTATTGGGATCTACCGGTGATCCTTTCATGTGATAGATTTCCCATCCGGCAAAAAATGGACCGTCAACGGTCCACTTTGAACGCTTGATATCGGAGGTAAGGATAAAGGCCCCTTTCTTGGTACCTACCAGAACACGGACTTGTTTCATAGGAATGCATTTATTTTGTGCGATTTAAGATAAAGAAAAATTTCTCGCACAACAATCATTTGGGAAATAACACCTTTGGGGAGGGCATCATTTAATGTGCACAATTATCATGGTAAGAAACGATTCTTAAATGCCACGGATCCAGTGTGCAGTTGGCGGATTTGTATGACAAAAGTCAGTTCATCTTTGTTCAAAGATATTTATATTTCCTCTGAACTATTCCATGCCAAACGATCACAAACTTGCCGCTATTATGTTTGCCGACATTGCCGGGTACACGGCCATGATGCAGCAAAATGAGCAATATGCAATGTCTTTGCTTGGCCGGTTTAAAGAAGTATTGGAAGAAATTTCTCCAAAATATGAAGGACGTATCATACAATATTTTGGTGATGGTTGCCTGCTTGCCTTTGACAGTTCTACCAACAGTGTTGCATGTGCAATAGCATTGCAAAAAAAATTTAATAAAACTCCAGCAGTACCCATTCGTATTGGCTTGCATCTTGGCGATGTAATTTTCAAAAATGAAAATGCATACGGTGACGGTGTGAACATTGCTTCACGGATTGAATCGTTGGGGATTCCTGGAGCAATTCTGATGTCTAAGACCATTCGTGATCAGATAAAAAATAAATCAGAATTCTTATTGGCATCACTTGGATCTTTTGATTTCAAAAATGTTGCCGAACCCATGGAAGTTTTTGCCCTGGCCAATCCTGGCTTTGTAGTTCCGAAGCAGGAAGAGATGCATGGCAAACTGAAGGACTTACCCAAAAAATTAAGCAGGCTCAAATTTCTGGTTACAATAGCAGTGATCGTTATTACCGCATTTACTTCCTGGTATGTTTTTACGCAAAAGGCCAGTAATGATAAATTGGAAATTCCAGCATCTCCTACTGCGCAATCAATAGCTGTTCTTCCGTTTACCGATATGAGCCCGAAAAAAGACCAGGCATACCTGGGAGACGGGCTGGCGGAAGATATTATCACTGCATTATCAGGCAACAAGAATCTTAAAGTTATTGGCAGAACATCGTCTTTCCAGTTCAAAGGCAAACAGGTTGATCTCCGTGAAGTAGGTGAAAAACTGGGCGTACATACAATACTGGAAGGCAGTATTCAGAAATCGGGTAATACTGTCAAGATAACTGCGCAATTGATTAATGTAAAAGACGGAACTCATATCTGGTCGGAAAAATGGCTCAGGGGCTTAAATGATATTTTTATTATACAGGATGAAATTTCAGATCAGATTTCACAGAAACTGATGATACCTTTTGATAAAAAGCCTGAAAGAAAATTTCGCCAGGTTAACCCGGATGCTTACGATGATTATCTGAAAGGACGCCAACTTTTTTTTACCGGTCCTTCGGAAGATGTGATGAAGGCCAAAGATTATTTTTTATCGGCAGTAAAAAAAGATACAACCTTTGCAGAGGCCTATGCTTGGCTTACGGCTGTTTATGGCACCCTTAGCCAGTATATTTATCCATCGATTGAAAGTAAAAAAAGAGAAATTGCCATTGACTCAGCAATACTAATGGCAAAAAAAGCAATAAGCATTGATGATAACAACTCGACTGCCCATGTAGCTATAGGTTTGGTGTATTATTTTAAATATGATTGGGTCGCCATGGAAAAGGAATTAAGAAAAGCCGTTGAAATTAATCCGGGACCTATTGAAAAGGGCGAATTGGCACGTACGTTGGCCGGTTTTGGCTTTTTTGAGGAGGCTTTATCCCTAATACAGGAGGCGTTATTACTTGATCCACTAAATACCGGTACGATATTATCATATGGAGAAATTTTATATTCATCGGGTAAAACGGATGAAGCAATTAGCCAGGTAAACAAGGTGCTGAAAATTGATTCCCTCTATTCCCTCTATTTTGGAGCATATGGTTTACTTGCTAATTGTTACGTTAACAAAAAAGAATATAAAAAGGCGCTGCTTGCGTGGAGTAAACAGCATGAGGCATATGGGAATCATGAACTCGCAGAAATTTACAGGCATTCGGATTTTAAAACAGCCATGAAAGCCTGGTTGAAACAAGCGACCACTCCCAATGCACCTTATGCAGCAAATGATTTCACGATCGCCTATATCTATTCGATATTGGAAGAAAAAGACAGTACGTTTAAATATCTAGATCTTGCCTACAAGAAACATCAGGGTGCTTTCCTTAAGTTGAACACTAATTCCAATTTTTATTTCCTCCGCAGTGACCCACGTTATGCCGAACTTTATCATAAACTGAATTTTGATAAATATGATGACTATAAGGGAGTGATAAAACCGAATTATAAAAAATAATTTCTTTCAGGAATTTAAACTTTGAATGGAATAAATGATGAAGGTCACATTAATGTTAAGTGAAGGATTTTACTTTCGTTAGCCATGCTCTCCGATCACAAACTTGCCGCTATTATGTTTGCCGACATTGCCGGGTATACCGCGATGATGCAGCAAAATGAGCAATATGCAATGTCTTTGCTTGGCCGGTTTAAAGAAGTATTGGAAGAAATTTCCTCAAAATATGAAGGACGTATCATACAATATTTTGGTGATGGTTGCCTGCTTGCCTTTGACAGTTCTACCAACAGTGTGGCGTGTGCAATCGCATTGCAAAAAACGTTTAGTAAAACTCCAGCAGTACCCATTCGTATTGGCTTGCATCTTGGTGATGTAATTTTCAAAAATGAAAATGCATACGGTGACGGTGTAAACATTGCCTCACGGATAGAATCCCTCGGTATTCCCGGGGCTATACTTTTGTCAAGACCGATCCGTGACCATATCAAGAATAATTCAGACTTCCTTTTAGCATCACTGGGAACTTTTGATTTTAAAAACGTATCAGAACCGATGGAAGTATTTGCTGTGGCCAATCCTGGCTTGGTAGTTCCAAAGCGGGATGAAATGCATGGCAAACTTAAGGACTTACCCAAAAATCAAGGCAGTTTCAAATTACTGGTTTCAATAGTTCTCATCGTTAGTACAGCATTTACTTCCTGGTATCTTCTTACACAAAATGGCAGTCAGGATAATTTAGAAATTCCAGTAGCTCCTACTGCGCAATCAATAGCTGTTCTTCCGTTTACCGATATGAGCCCGGAAAAAGACCAGGAATACCTGGGAGATGGATTGGCAGAAGATATTATCACTGCATTATCAGGCAACAAGGATCTGATAGTTATTGGCAGAACATCATCTTTCCAGTTCAAAGGCAAACAGGTAGATCTCCGTGAAGTGGGTGAAAAACTGGGAGTAAACACAATACTGGAAGGCAGTATTCAGAAATCGGGTAATACTGTCAAGATAACTGCGCAATTAATTAATGTAAAAGACGGATCTCATATCTGGTCGGAAAAATGGCTCAGGGGTTTAAATGATATTTTTATTATTCAGGATGAAATTTCAGAACAGATTTCACAGAAACTGATGATGACCATTGATAATAAGTCTGAAAAAAAAATCAGGCAGGTCAACCCGGAAGCCTACGATGCCTACCTGATGGGTCGACAACTTCTTTTTACCATGCTTCCGGATAATGTATTGAAGGCAAAGGGCTATTTATTACGCGCTGTAAAAAAGGACTCCACATTTGTGGAGGCCTTCGCTTTTCTTTCATTTGCCTACGGCACCCTGGGCCAGGTAATTTATCCGCCCATAGAATATGAAAAACGGGTAAATGCTATTGATTCTTCATTTAAACTGGCAAAAAAATCAGTTAGTATTGATGATAACAACTCAACAGCACATATCGCCATGTCGGGCGTGTATGGATATAATTATGACTGGGTTGCTGCTGAAAAGGAATTAAAAAGGGCAGTTGAAATTAACCCGGGTACTTTTGAAAAGACAGAATTAGCTGATTTTCTTGGAAACCTTGGTATTTTCGATGAAGCGCTTACGCTTGTCAAAGAAGCCATTCAGCTTGATCCATTGAATACGAATACTATTTTGTCGTATGGACATATCTTACAATTATCAGGTCAAGCAGATGAGGCCATTATGCAGGTAAATAATGTTTTGAAAATAGATTCACTATCTATGGGTGCTTACACCTTGCTAGGTCATTGTTATGTTGACAAGAAAGAATATAGAAATGCATTACTGGCATGGAGCAAACAGCATGAAACATATGGAAATTATAAACTTGCTGAAACTTACAGGCATTCTGATTTTACAACAGCTATGAAAGCCTGGATGAAACAAGCGACCACTCCTAATGCACCTTATAGTGCAAATGATTTCACCATTGCCTTTATCTATTCGATGTTTGTAGACAAAGAAAATACATTCAAGTTTATTGATCTTGCCTACAAAAAACACGCATCTAACATCGTCATGCTGAAAACCAATTCAAATTTTGATTTCATCCGCAGTGACCCACGTTATACCGATCTTTATCATAAACTGGGTTTTGATAAATATGATGACTATAAGGGAGTAGTAAAACCGAAGTATAAAAAATAATTTCTTTCAGGGTAATGATCGCGTGAATCTTCCCACATGTAGACAGTAGGCAATTCAGTGGAAATTGAACCATCTCATGACAACCTCCCCTACCATCGAGAAATAATAACTTACATTAGAAGTAATTATTGCAACTAAGGTTGTAATATCGTTCCAGTCACAAGGTTCTTTTTTCCAAAAGAAAATATGAGTAAGGATATTTATCATCTCCCTGATTATTTTACAGCCGGGAAAAATACCGATGTACATTTTCAATTATACTCGGTAAATGAACCTTCTGCAAAAAATAAGGTTATCTTTTCTCAGAATCTTATCGGCATTATGCAGCAGGGTGTGAAGCAGATCATAAGCCCATTGAATGAAGGGAAAATAGATAACACTCAATTTTTTTTATTGACCTCCGGAAGCGTGTTGATGTCGGAGAGCGTGTCAACCGAAAATCAGTATAAGGCAACACTATTATTTTTTAGCAATAACTTCCTGACTGAATTTTTAATAAAACATAAAATTAATTTTTCAAAAAAGGAATCAGGAAATCAAAACCTCGTAGTACTTAAAAAGGACACGTTTATCCAAAACTTTGAGGAATCGATTAAGCTATTGAATAGCGAAAGCATTCCGTCTATGAGAAATATTAAACTAGAGGAATTGCTGCTTTATTTGCTATCAAAGTATCCTGACCCTACACTTAAATATCTTTCCCAGGCACGCGAGTACAAAACTGAAAGCAAAGTGAAGCAGGTCGTACTCTCCAATATGGATAAAGGGCTAACCATTGAAGAATTGGCCTTTCTCAGCAATATGAGTGCCTCTACGTTTAAACGAAATTTTACTGAAGTATTTCAAACCAGTCCGAAGAAATATTTTACAACAAACAGGATGCAATTAGCCAGTCAATATTTACGATTGAACAAACGGGCATCTGAAATTTATGCTGAACTGGGCTATGAAAGTCTATCTTCATTCAGTATTGAGTTCAAAAAGCATTTCGGCATTTCTCCAAAACATTTTCAAGCCCAACGTTGACCCAACGGCTTAAGTTATTGACCTGATACCATAACATAAGGCGTTTTTCCTTTTTTGACCTTTGTTACAAAAAGAGAAAAAATGGTACAGATTAAAAACACACCCACAATGGCCGATATCACTCAACAGCAAGCCGCCTTGATTGCAGGTATTGGATATCTTATGGTATTTATAGTAGCTACCCTCGCAGGCACATTTGCGCTCGACAGGTTAATTGTTCAAGGCGATGCCAATACCACGTTTAATAACATTATGGCTAATGAGTCACTATTCCGCTTGGGAGTAGCCGGATTGTTGGTAGTGATTGTGTTTGATACGATAGCCGCATGGGGGCTTTATGTTTTATTGAGACCCATTAACAAGAGTCTTTCATTGACTGCGGCATGGTTTAGGCTCTTATTCGTAGCCATTTTTGCGGTTAACCTGGTTAATCACTTATCAATATTGCCACTGGTAAGCCATGCCGACTATTTAAAATCGTTTGGTATCGAAGCGTTACAAGCTCAGATGATGCAATTGATCTATGCACAGCAAATGGGAGTTCATATTTCATTTATGTTTTTTGGGATTCATATTTTTTTTATTGGCTACTTGATAATGAGGTCAGACTTTATTCCTCGAATAATTGGCATCATGTTGCTGGTGGCCGCAGTGGGATATCAAATCGACAGCTTTGCCTTCTTTCTGTCTGCAGGATATGCCAGCAGCAAAGTAGGATTTATCATCTCAGTGGCAATTCCAGCAATAGTTTCGGAATTCTCGCTTACCATTTGGCTTTTATATAAGGGATTGAAGCGCACTGAAAATAATCCTCAAATAGCGCTTACGTGATGGTCACCAGTTTACAAGACTTATAAACTCAGTTTAATGGAAACAACAAGCATCTCATCATTCCTCGACTACTACAGCAAGGTAAAAGGACGAACCAACCGATTGCTAAAAGTGGTGCGACCAGGACATCTTGACTTTTCCTATAAACCAGGAAAAATCACAATAGCCGATCAGATCAGGCACATTGCAGCCATTGAACGGTATATGTTTGTTGAAACTTTAATGGGCAGAAAAAACACCTATCAAGGTTGTGGAGACGAATTGGCGAGTGGTTACGATAATGTGATGGACTTCTTCAACAACCTTCGCGAGGAATCCATGCAGATACTAAAAAGCCTGAGTGACGAAGATTTGAAAAGCAAATGTCTGACACCAACAAACATGGACATGCCCAAACAAAAATGGCTTATGATGCTGGCGGAGCATGAAATTCACCATAGGGCTGAATTGTACATCTACATAAACTTTCTTGATGTAAAAACACCACCCATGTTTGGATTGACGTCAGAAGAAGTACAGAAACTGAGCATTAAATAGCCATTAAACCATACTAATAAATGGATAAAATGAAAGCCGTTATTTGCACTAAATATGGACCTCCGGAAGTGCTTCAACTCAAGGAGGTTGTAAAACCAACACCTAAGGATAATGAAGTATTAATTAAAGTTCACGCTACAACGGTCACGGTTGCCGACTTCAGAATACGGAGTTTCACCATCCCTCCTTCTTTCTGGATTCCAGCCAGACTAATGCTTGGT
>JAHEMS010000137.1 GCA_024643595.1 Bacteroidota bacterium | reverse complement strand
ACATCGGGAAACTTTTCAGTGAATTGAGTCATGTAACCTTTTGTCAGGCGATTCCCTGTCTCGTCAAGATGATCGTTCAGGTAGGTGATTGAATCTCCGATGGCCACCCAGGTGGTCTTTCGGGATCCTGCCCCTACGGAGCAAACAATCAGTATCGCTAACAGTAGTATTCTTTTCATGGTCATTTCACTTTTTTGATTATTGTGCTTTAGAGAATGAGGTCTGATTTACTTAAGTTGGTCACTCCAATAAAATTACAGCATATTAACTAATCTATTGTTTTGTAAACTTCAATAATTCTGATTTCCATGCAAACCAGACACAGAACCGTTATACCACGATTGTGAATGTTATTAACTGTTTTTTTTGTAATGATTGCAACCCAATAGGTTGAAACCGACATTATTCAAACAAGATAAGAGGTGCTACTCATTCTTAAGTGCCTTGACCGGGTTTTCGCGGGCTGCTTTTATGGATTGAAAACTGATGGTTAATACAGCAATCATCAATGAGGAAAAGCCCGCAGCAAAAATGACCCATGCATTCACGCCAATATGAAAAGCGAATCCATTCAACCACTCATTCATCAGGTACCACCCCAGTGGAGCGGCAATTATAAAGGCAATAAGAATCAATAGTGTAAAATCTTGAAACAACAGCCTCATCACTTGCGTCATGGTGGCACCCATTACTTTGCGAATGCTGATTTCTTTTGCGCGTTGTTCGCCCACGTAGGTGGCTAGCCCAAACAAGCCAAGGCATGCGATGAAGATGGTCAGAATGGTAAAGACTAAAATGATTCGACTCATCCGTTGTTCGCCACGAAAGAGTGCATCAAAATCCTGATCAAGGAAAGAATATTGAAAGGCATCACTTGAATATTTTTTCCAGATGGTTTGAAGCAACTCTAATTGTTCCGGTTTATCCCCAGCGGCAAAACGTATCGCCATTTCCCCACTCGGTTCACCACCCAGTGTAAATATAAGTGGCTTAACTGTGTTACGCAGCGTTTCAAAATTGAAATCTTTAACCACGCCAATAATATTCATCGGCCGTGGTTGATCATAATTGTAACTAACCATGGTTTGATTTTCATAAGATTCAATATTCATCAGTTTCATAGCGGTTTCGTTCAGAATAACGGCAGATGAATCTGATAAAAAGTCCCTGGAAAAGAAGCGACCGTCAATCATGGTATATCCCATGGTGGCGAGGTGATCATAGTCAACGCGGCAATGTGTCAGTAGATAATCTTGTTCTGTTCCACCCTTGCGCCAGGCATTACTCCATGTAATATTTGGTGGAAGATTGCTGGCATAGCTTGCATTTTTAAATTCTGGATGCTGCGCCAATTCATTCTTAAAAGCTTTTCCATTTTTATCCAGTGACCAGGTATGGAGCAGTCGAATTACATTCTCTTTATCGAAGCCCATATTTTTCTCCTGCATAAACTTAAGTTGTTGATAAACAACTAAACTGCCCAATATGAGTGCAATGGAAATAACGAATTGAAAAACCACCAATGAATTTCGAAGTTTTGAATTTTTGAACCCTGAACGGATTTTTCCTTTCAATACTTCAGAAGGTTTGAAAGCGGTGAGATAAAAAGCCGGGTAACTTCCGGCAATGAGTCCCACCAGCAAAGCAAATAATAGGATGCCTAGGATGAGTGTTGGGTTTGTGAAAAGTGAAAGTGTTAATGTTTTTCCAGATAGATTATTGAATGGATTGATCAATACAACAATCAGAAGCATAGCCAATACTGTTGAAATAAAGCTATAGATCATTGACTCGGAGATAAACTGACCAATAAGCCTTGAGCGAAATGCACCAATGGATTTTCTTACACCCACTTCTTTAGCACGGTTAGCCGACCGGGCCGTAGAAAGATTCATGAAGTTAATACATGCTATAAGCGTGATGAAAATAGCGATGGCAATGAAAATGTAAATGTATTGAAGGTTTCCATTAGCAGTAATTTCTTCCGACAGGTTGGAGTTCAGGTGGATATCAATTAGTGGCTGAAGGAAAAGTCCTACATCATTGCCTTGCGCCAAAAATTCTTTAAAGGTGAAACCAATATATTTTTCCAGCTCGGCACCCATATTTTTCTCCACCAAAGTATTCAACTGAGATTTTATTTTTTCGGGATCGACATTTGGCCGGGCAACAAAATAAGTGTAGACATTGTTACTTGTCCAATCTACATTCCTCATATAATCCCAGGTTTCCCCGGAGAGGATCATATCATATTTTATATGAGAGTTATGGGGGGCATCTTCAACAACACCTGTTACTACGGTAGCTTTTTTATCTGATCCTGTTAGAAGGATCTGGCCGAGGGGATCATCGTTACCAAAATATCGTTTAGCGGCAGATTGAGAAACCACTATTTTATTGGTACCCTTTAATGCGGTAACCGGATCGCCAGAAAGAAGCTTGAAATTAAAAAATTGGAAGAAGTTAGAATCAGCAGGAAGAATATATTCCTCTGTAAAATTCTTGTCACCAAAGCTCATGGGTGTAGTGCGCCATATACCAAATCGAACAACACTTTCAATTTCGGGTATTTCGGCTGCTATGGCCTCCGCCACGGGGGCAGGAGAGGTGGCCATGTTAAAATCGTTTCCTTGCAATCTTCCCCTAAACCCGATGCGATAAATGTTGGTAGCATTTGTATGAAAACGGTCGTAACTCACTTCATCCACTACATATAAAATGATCAAAAGACTTGCAGTAATGCCTAAACTAAGCCCTGAGATGTTGATAAGCGAATATCCTTTTTGGCGCAGCATGATGCGCACCGCAGTTTTGATGTAATTTCGGATCATTCCTGAGGGTTTATTCTAAGACGTAGTAATAGATAGGATGGTCAATGGTTGGTTCAACGTCAGCATGAATTGTTTAACCGGCTATATTGCTTTACACCCTCAGCTATAAATAAAGATTCATATCTGGTTAAATTATCGGTATTATTATCATGGATTGAACTTAACTAAGTAAGCCCATGAGTTGCCCATTATTAAAAAGGACCCAGCGCAATCCTGGTATGCGCGGCATTTCATTGGCGATGAACATATAAATAGCAACCCATGAAAGACAACCGCAGGAACTTCATTAAGAAAAGCGCATCGCTTGCAACCGCTGCTTCCCTTGCCGCAATCACTTCTGGAATAGCGGGCACAACGGATCAGCAGTCCATTCAAAAATCCACAAAGAAATTGGTTGATTTTGTAAAAGACGGAGGCATGGAATTCTCCCTTTCCATTTTTGGTTTCGACTCCCCCAGAATTGAATTGGCAAAGCAAATGGGTATTTATGGGGCGGTTAACAGCGTCAGAGCGATGGGCGATATCAAACCCTGGCAACCGGAAGCGATAAAAGCTACCAAGGAAGGTTGGGATAAACTGGGCATGAAATGGAATGTGGTGGAAGGCCCTCCCACGCTGGGTGAAAAAACAAAACTGGGTTTACCAGGCCGGGATGAAGAGATTGATAACTTCATCACCTTCATGAAGAACCTCAAGCAATATGGTGGCGTAGACATCATCTGTTACAACTGGATGCCCGTCGTAAGTTGGTTCAGAACAAAAAAGGATGCCGTAGGCAGAGGGGGCGCGTTAATGACTGCCTTTGATAATGAAGACGCCAAAAACTTGCCGGATACGCAATATGGTAAAGTGAGTAAAGAGACCTTATGGAAGACACTTGAATATTTTTTGAAAGCGGTAGTGCCGGAAGCGGAGAAAATAGGAATGAATCTCTCCTTACATCCGGATGATCCGCAGGTGGATAGCATCAAGGGAATTTCACGCATCATGACCAGCGTAGAAAACTTTGACCGCATGTTAAACCTTGTTCCCAACAAATACAGTGGGCTCACCATGTGCCAGGGAAACTTCTCACTCATGGGGGCTGACATCCCTTCGCTGGTCAGAAGATGGGGTAAGTCAGGCAAGATCAATTATGTTCATTTCAGAAACGTTCAGGACCTCAGTGGCCAGGTGCCCAGTACAAAGTTTGTAGAGACATTTCATGATGAAGGTCAGATCGATATGTATGCGGCTATGAAATCCTATTACGATATCGGATATAAAGGACCTATCCGTCCGGATCATGTTCCTACGATGGCAGGCGACAGTAATGAAAAACCAGGTGCTGGATACAGTACTATCGGTACCTTGTATGCCATAGGTTATATGCGTGGCCTCATTGAATCCATTGCAAAGAATGGAAGCAAGGTGTGATTGTATTAGTAGCGTCGAAGAAAAAATTAAATACCTTATATATTGATCACCCAATTTTTAAACCTTAAGTAATTATGAAGAGTACACTTGTAATTTTCCTGATGATAGTATCGGGGATGTGGGTTCAGGCCCAGAATATTGGAGCTTCACCGGATTATGTGAAAGCATTAACTTCTAAATGGGAAGGTGAACGTTCGGCTGATGGCCGTCCGAAAGTATCGGATGATTTCCTGGAGCGATTGCACAATTGTACGCTGGAACAGATCTGGGGTTACCTGGGTAGAAAAGGATTTAATAATCAGGTAGAGAAAGACTGGGTTATTTTAAAACCAGGTGAAACGATGGTGGGTCGTGTAGTAACCGCACAGTTTATGCCTACGCGTCCTGACCTGGATACCTATATAAGAGCACAAGGAAAATCCGAAGGCAGAAATCAAAAGGGAGGGATCAATATCTGGCCGATTGACATCTTAACAAAAGGTGATATCTATGTGGCTGACGGTTATGGCAAAGTAAAAAACGGAACGCTGATTGGCTCCAGCCTTGGGAACGCCATCTATGGAAAGACAGGGAAGGGTGTGATCTTCTATGGATCCATCCGCGACATGCAGGAACTCAAGGATACTGATGGGTTTAACGCCTGGGTGAAAGGGCATGATCCTTCTTATATTAAAGACATGACACCCACGGCCATCAACGCACCTATTCGAATTGGTGAAGTAACGGTTTTCCCAGGCGATGTTGCATTTGCCAATGAATACGGAGTAGTATTTGTTCCGGCCTACCTGGTGGTAGATTTGGTTACCGAATCTGAAATGGTTGGTCTTCGTGATGAGTTTGAACGTTACATGTTGCAACTGGGTAAGTATCCTTCCGGAGAAGTGCATGGTGACTGGAGTGATAAAATCAAAGATGAGTTCAGGGCCTGGTTTGCAAAATATCCCAAGAAGACCGCTATCACTTCAAAAGAAATAGAAGCGTATTTAGCCAAAAAAGAAGGTCATTGATAGCCTCACATTATTCACACAAAATAATATATAGAACATGATTAAACTCGGAAGAATGAAAAGTATAGTTTCATGGGCATTCTCATTTATAATTACGCTCACTTTAAATAATTTTTTATTCGCTCAAACCATTGCCAAAGAAGAATTGATTTTTCTTACGAAGGAATGGAAGGGTGAACGATTCGCTGATGGCCGCCCTAAAGTGGCTGATGCATTACTGGAAAGAGCAGGTCGTGTTAATATTGACGATGCATGGACGGTCTTAAAAAACTATGGGTATGTCAACCAGTTTGAAGGCAATTGGAAAATGGTAAAGGAAGATGTACCGGTCATTGGTCGGGCTGTCACGGCCATGTTTATGCCCAGCCGACCGGATGTGGAAAAAAATATTAAAGAGCGTGGAAATCAGAATGGGAGAAAAGGAAATACCAATTCATGGCCCATCGAAACGCTGACAAAAGGAGACGTTTATGTGGCGGATGGTTTTGGGAAAATTGGTGGTGGCACTTTGATGGGCTCTACATTGGCGACCGCCATTTATAGCAAAACAGGAAAGGGTGTCATTTTTAATGGCTCATCCAGAGACCTGGGAGAGATTCAACGCATGGATGGATTCAACGCATATGTACGTGACTTCCATCCGTCTTTTCTGGAAGAAATGGTGTTGATGGGATTGAACACACCAATACGCATTGGCAATGCGATGGTACTACCCGGCGACCTGGTATTGGCGACACGCGAAGGAGTGCTTTTTATTCCCGCTCATATGGCGGATGAAGTCATTGGCACAGCGGAGTTTGTCGTACGCAAAGATCAATTCAGTTTTGAAATGATGAAGACAGGTCGTTATTCCACGGGTCAGATAGACAGTGCGTGGACGGATGAAATAAAAAATGAGTTTATTAAGTGGCTGGAAAAACATCCTGAGCTGGGGAAGATGACAAAATCTGAACTCGATGCGATCATGAGCAAAAGAACCTGGTAACTACACGCGTGTCAGCATGAACCTGTTCGGAGGCAGTCTTCGACAGACTCATACTGACAGAGGATAGCACCTGTTGATAATTAAATTCATTATTTACCTATACTCCCTCGACAACATGAAAAATGGTATCAGGAATATTGTTCTCGCCAATAAGGAATTGGAGAAAAAGGAAACTCTTGCTGCGCAGGAAGAAATCAATAATCCGTTGACTAAGCCTGATCGCAGAAACTTTTTAAAGAAATCCGTTATGGGAGGAATTTCATTAACGGCTTTACTGGGTGTGTCAGCAGAAGATGTCATTGCAGAAACCACCTCAAAAGTTCATCGGAATAGTTCTCCTTCCGATCTTCGGATCACAGACATGCGCTACACGACCATTACGAATGGTAATGGAGCAACCAATGCCCGAAACGTACTCTTGCGTATCGACACCAATCAAGGTATATATGGATTGGGAGAAGTAAGGGATGGAGGTGATGCACGATTTGCACTTTATTTAAAGAGCAGAATAGTCGGGCTTAATCCGTGCAACGTGGAAATGATTTTTAAAATTGTGAAGCAGTTTGGAGGACACGGAAGAATGGGTGGAGGCGTATGCGGTGTGGAAATGGCGCTGTGGGATTTAGCAGGTAAAGCATTTAACGCTCCGGTATGGGCCATGCTGGGAGGAAAGTACCGAGAGAAAATCAGATTGTATTCCTACATACCTGATTCAGGAGGAAAGCCTTTGGCATCGATGGACCTTGAAAAATTTAAAGCCGATGTAAAGCATCGCATGGATGAGCAGGGATTTACCTGGCTGAAATGCCACCCTGGCATTGAAAAGATTAGCAAGATCCCTGGTACCACCGTAAACACAAAGTTTACTCCTGGATTTGGTGAACCAGTGATGCCATCGAGAAGTCAGAGTTATCTTTATTATCAGAATACGCGTCATGCCTTTACTTCCATACAGATAACCAACAAGGGATTAGATGAATTGGCAAAATATGTTGACACCATTCGTAGTGTTGTTGGTTATGATATTCCATTATCCGGTGATCACCAGGGGCACTTTGATGTGAACACCTGCATCCGCGTGGGTCAGGCACTGGAGCGTTTCAACCTGGCCGCGTTGGAAGATTTTCTGCCGTGGGATGATACCGATCATTTAAAGATGATCACGGATTCCATCAACACCCCTACCGTGACGGGTGAAGACATTTATCTCAAAGAAGAATTTAAAAAATTATGCGATACCCATGCAGTAGATATCATACAACCGGATATGGGATCTTCTGGCGGAATTCTGGAGACCAAAAAGATTGGTGATTATGCAGAAGAAAAAGAAACGCCGATGCTGATGCACTTTGCCGGTTCCCCGATTTGCTTTATGGCTAATGTTCATTGCGCTGCGGCTACTCAAAATACGCTTGCCCTGGAAGTACCTAATCAGATTGCGGATAATCCCTGGTGGGCAAACCTGGTGAAGATGGTAGGCAAGCAACCACTGTACACAAAAGGATTTGCCAATGTGCCAGATGATGCTCCGGGTTTAGGCGTAGAATTGAATGATGAAGAAATAAAGAAACATCTTCATCCGGAAGACACCAGTTATTTTGTGCCCACTCCCCAATGGAATGAAGTGCGCTCTTATGACCGCCTCTGGAGTTGATTATATGAACAGACAATGACTATGAAGAATTTAATTGCCCTCTCCATCTTATTCTTATTGATCAGCGGCAAGCCGGCCGATCAGTATCCACAGGCAGAGATTACCAATGGATTAATACGTGCCCGGCTTTATCTGCCGGATAGCAAGGAGGGATTTTATCGCGGTGCGCGTTTTGACTGGGCAGGAGTTATTCCCGAACTGGAATATCAGGGTCATTCGTATTTTGGTAAATGGCATGATAAGGAACATGACCCCACCTTTCATGAACATACCGCTGGGCCAGTGGAAGAATTTGTGCCAGTCGGATATGATGAAGCAAAAACCGGAGAGACGTTTTTGAAGATTGGCGTGGGCATGCTGGAGAAGCCGCAAGAGGAAAAGTATTTTTTTGCGACCACCTATAAAAATACTAACAGTGGTACC
>JAHEMS010000542.1 GCA_024643595.1 Bacteroidota bacterium | reverse complement strand
GAGCACTGAAACCTTCTTTGATATAAGCGCTTGTATCGTGGTGGAGTTAAATTCCAAAACTCCTTTTTGATTTTGTCCAGCTGTTGTGCCAGAAAGGCCAAGCTCAGCTTTCATTTTAGTGTATCCAACAAATAAGGAAATATCAACGGGCAATGCCTTTACTACCGGAATATACTGACCAACATCATGCATAACACCTACCCCAAATAAATTGAATTTAAGGTCACCTAATTTTAATGTTGGAGACCACCGGATCTTTAAATCAAATCCTTTAGGTAATCCAAGGCCCAATAGATACATGGGAACTGGTAAAGCGTTCGCTAACTTAATTGTCTTTTTAAGATCAAGTCCTGGTGGCCCATCAAACGGTGTATTTGAGTCATTTAATTGAAAAGTGGGTGATTTATCAGGGCCAAAAATCGTAGGCACATTGGCTGAGCCTGTTGAACTTACTGGATTGCCATCATAAGAAATTAATTTTATTTCCTGTAGCTTGGTATTGTCCACTAAATAAAATTGGTCTGAAGACGGAACATACATTAGCGAGGTAGTTACCGTCAAATCCACTCCTAACGTTTTATGCGGCTTAGCCGTATTATACCATCCCTGATTCAACCCACTTCCAATCCCTCGCATGGCCGGTCCAATATAGCCTTCTAACAAAATTTCGGCATCCTTTAAACTACCCTTCAATAAATCCCCAACATCGTCTTGTGCAAAAACAGTTGTAAAAGACAGACTTATCAGTAAATACACGAACGCAATTTTCCTCATAATTTGGATTTTTGATGATGACGCAATTTAATTGAAATTATCAATGAATTTGAACATGCGGATGATTTTGACCTCCCTATATTCCATCATATTAAACTATTTTAGCAGAAAATTTAATCTTGATCTTATATTCCATTGCCATTTGGTTACTCCGGCAAGCTTATGCCATAGTTTCACTCTTTCATACCAAAGCCCGGCTTTTTGTAAGTGGCCGTCTTTCGCTTTTTGAAAAAATTAAGCATGTTCTGAGCAAAAACAATGGTCCGTTAATCTGGGTCCATTGCGCCTCATTGGGCGAATTTGAACAAGGAAGGCCGATTATTGAGTCCCTTAAAAATCAAAATTCAGCCTTCAAAATCTTACTCACTTTCTTTTCACCTTCTGGCTATGAGGTAAGAAAGAATTATGCTCATGCTGACTACATTTTTTATTTGCCATGGGATACCTCGAAAAACGCCAAGGAATTTATTCAAATCACTAAGCCTTCACTGGCCATTTTCATCAAGTACGAATTTTGGTATCACTTTACGAAAGAATTAAAAAAGAATAACGTTCCGCTTATCTCAGCATCCAGTATTTTCCGAGCTGATCAGATTTTCTTTAAATGGTATGGTTCTTTTTTTAGAAACATACTGGAAAATTTCTCACACTTTTTTGTTCAAACGGAGCCCAGTATTGACTTGCTAAAAAAAATTGGTATTACCCAGGTTACGCTTGCTGGTGATACTCGTTTTGATCGTGTTTTTGAAATCACCCAACAAACCGGAGAAATTGAAATAGCCAGAAAATTTAAAAACAGCGAAAAAACATTTGTGGTGGGAAGCCTTTGGCCTGAAGATCTTGACGTACTTGCGCCATTCATCAACGAACACAGAAACTCTTTAAAATTTATTTTGGCTCCCCATGAAATAAGTGAGCGATTTATCCTTCAGATTGAACAGCTGCTAAGTGTTAAAACGATACGCTATTCCAACGCTCAATCAGCTGAAAATCTGGAAACCTATTCAGTATTGATTATTGACAATATTGGAATGCTTTCTATACTCTATCGATACGGAGAATTTGCATTTGTTGGAGGAGCCTTCGGCAAAGGTCTTCACAATATCCTGGAAGCGGCATGCTATGGAATTCCCATATTCTTCGGTGACCAAAATTATCAGAAGTTTCAGGAAGCCAATGAACTGATCATGCGCGGTGGTGCATTTGCCGTAAGCGGATATATCGATCTGAAAAAGAACTTTGAATTGCTCAACAATAAGCCAGAGAGTTTTTTGCTGGCTTGTGATGTAACCCGGTCTTATGTTGAAGATAACCTTGGAGCAACGACTAAAATAGTATCGTATTGCAATAAAGTACTTTCTGCATGAAGGGACGCATCACCAAATCAACCGGATCTTGGTATGAAGTATTGGCAGAAGACCATCACCAATACGCTTGTCGGGTCAGGGGTAAGTTTCGCCTGGATGAAATCAAAGAATCGAATCCAGTTGCCGTGGGAGATCATGTCCTGATTG
>JAHEMS010000136.1:7959-8349 GCA_024643595.1 Bacteroidota bacterium | reverse complement strand
AAGGATGACGCAGCAATGATTTAGGTGAGAATACAATACAAGGTTTTCTAAATTCCCAAGACACTTGTCGTCTCAATAAATGGAAAATATTAGATGGTGTGGTTGGGTTAGCGACAATCATATTATACTCTGCTGCCAATTGTAAAAATCGCTCTGGTCTGGCATTGGAGTGTTCGGGACCCTGACCTTCATAACCATGGGGGAGCAACATCACCATTCCATTTTGCCGCTGCCATTTTGATTCTGCACTGGACAGAAATTGATCTATAATTACCTGTGATCCATTGGCAAAGTCGCCAAACTGTGCCTCCCAAATTACAAGAGCATGTGGCGAGGACATGGCATAACCATATTCAAAACCCAACACGCCAAACTCTGACAACAATGAGT
>JAHEMS010000136.1:0-7949 GCA_024643595.1 Bacteroidota bacterium | reverse complement strand
TGTGAAGTTTCTTTTGCCCTTTCTCCACATGATCAAGACCACAATATGGCACATTAGTGTTGGCATCAAAAAAATAAGCATGTCGATGCGAGAACGTACCTCGTTTCACATCCTGACCGGACATTCGCACCAAAACTCCTTCAGCAAGCAAAGATCCATAAGCCAGCAATTCTGCTTCCGCCCAGCCTAATAATTTAGATTCAAAAAATGCTTCCTTGCGGTCCTTCAATAATTTTTCAATTTGCTTAAGTGGCTTAAATCCATCCGGAATGGTTGTGAGCGCTTTACCCACTTTTTCTATAACGGATTGTTTAATGCTCGTATCAGGCGATTGGTCAAAATCCTCAGGGTTTGATTTGCGCAACTTCTCCCATTCTTCCTCAATCTTTTGTGGTTTATAAGGGAGGGGTTTCTGCTTTACTTCATTCAGGCGGTCCTGAAGTTGATTGCGGAAACTTTTGTCTAGATCTTCCGCAATAGTTGCATCGACATCCCCGCGATCTACTAATTTCTTCACGTATACTTCTCGTGGGTTTGGGTGCTTGGCAATGAGATTATAAAGCTTGGGCTGCGTGAATTTGGGCTCATCACTCTCATTATGACCATGCCTTCGATAACATAAAAGATCGATGAATATATCCTTGCCAAATTTCTGTCTATACTCAACCGCCAGATTGGCGCAAAATGTTACTGCCTCAGCATCGTCTCCGTTAACGTGTAGAACAGGTGAATCCACAATTTTGGCAATGTCTGTACAATAGATGCTCGTTCGCGCATCATCATAATCTGTTGTAAAACCAACCTGATTGTTAATGACAAAGTGAATAGTACCTCCTGTGGTATAGCCAGGCAATCCTGACATCTGTACTACCTCATACACGATTCCTTGTCCCGCAACAGCCGCATCGCCATGGATGAGAATGGCTAGACCTTGACTTAACTCTTCATTATATTCATCGTCAATCTGACCACGCGTGTAACCAACTACCAAAGGATTCACCGCCTCGAGGTGCGATGGATTGGGGGTTAGTTTTACGTAAATTTTATTTTTTGAAGGTGTATTAATATAACTGGCGTATCCCAGGTGATACTTGACATCTCCATCACCCATGGTAAGGTCAGGACTTACATTTCCTTCAAACTCAGTAAATATTTGTTCATAGGTTTTTCCCAGGATATTGGTCAATACGTTAAGCCTTCCACGATGTGCCATTCCAATAACCGTTTCCTTTACTCCAAGTTCCGCTGCTTTATTAATAATGGCTTGCAATGCAGGAATAGTATTCTCACCACCTTCCAGCGAAAATCGCTTTTGCCCCAGAAACTTAGTATGCAAGAAATTTTCAAATACAACAGCTTCATTCAGCTTACTCAGAATTCTTCTCTTCTCTTCAATTGATGGATTGTTATTATAGTACTCTTGTTCACATTTATTAAAAAACCATTGACGCACTTCATCGTTGCGTATAAAGTTGTACTCAAATCCAATCAGTCCAATGTAAACAGCCTTCAGCTTTTCAATGATTTTTCTAAGGGAGGCCCGCCCCATACCGATTTCTGCTCCTACATCAAATTCTGTATCAAGATCGGCATCCGTTAACCCTACACTTTTATGGTCAAAATTTACATTGTGATTCCTCCGCTGACGCACAGGGTTGGTGTTTGATTTCAGGTGACCAAAAGAACGGTACTGAAATATCAGGTTTCTTACCTGGGTCTCTTTTATACTGGCGGTGTCACCCACAGCTGGCTGACCATTCTCGCCATAGCGCTGTTGCGAAAATTCATAACCCTCAAAAAACTTCTGCCACGTAACATCAACTGAATTAGTATCTTTTTGGTAATTCTGATAAAGTTGGTCGAGATAGCCAACGTCTGCATTCGATAGGTATGAATACTTGTCCATGATTTTGTTTGAAATGATACCAAATGTAAAAAGGGACATCATCATATAAAAACCTAATAATCGCTTAATCAAATATTACTGTTTTGCTAAGTTCATACTGTTTATTCTGATCCTTCATTGTTAAAATGGTAAAATGACTTACATTTGCACTCCTTTTAAAAACGGACGAGATCCAACATTAAAAACTTAGAAAATGGCTGTTAAAATCAGATTGGCCCGCAGAGGCCGCAAAAAACTGGCACTTTACGATGTAGTAGTAGCTGATGCCAGGTCACCACGTGATGGTAAATTCATTGAGAAAATCGGTACCTACAACCCCGCAACTAACCCGGCATCCATAATTATGGATGAAACCAAGGCGTTTGAGTGGTTGATGAAAGGCGCTCAACCTACGGATACCGTGAAGGCTATGCTTTCTTATCGCGGAGTAATGCTTAAGAAACACTTGCAAATAGGTGTTGTAAAAGGAGCCATTACCCAGGAACAAGCGGATGGCAAATTAGCAGACTGGATAAAAGAAAAGGAATCTAAGATTCAGTCAAAGAAAGATACTCTCTCTAAAGCTAAGCAAGACGCTGCCAAATCGCGTAAAGACGCTGAAACAAAAGTTAAAGAAGCTCGCGCTGAGGCCATTCGTAAAAAGGCAGAAGTTGCAGCAGCCGTACCTGAAGTTGAAGCTCAACCAGAGGTTGAAGCCCAACCAGAAGGCGAAGCTCCTGCAGAAGCATAATATCACTTAACCTAGAACCTAAATGCCAACTCATAATCGTGTTGGCATTTTTTATTTTTGAAGCATGAATAAACAAGAATGCTATTCAGTGGGGTATATTTCAAAATCCCATGGGTTAAAAGGCGAAGTTACCGCTGTTTTTTCACAGCCGATTGAAGCGGAATCGCTGGCATCCATATTTATCGAAATCAAAGGCGATCTTGTCCCCTACTTCATTGAGTCAATTTCTGACCGGGGAGACAAGACTTTTATCAAATTTGAAGAAATTGATTCGATTGATCAGGCTTCGAGCCTGAAAGGCTCCCTGCTATACCTGAGCAAATCGGTGAGACCACCCCTAAAACGCGGCGAATTCTATAATGATGAAGTAATCGGATTTTCTGTAGAAGAAGAAAAAGAAGGTAACCTTGGAGTAGTCAAACAAGTAATTGAGTCAGGCCCTAGCCGCCTATTGGAAATCGACTACAATGGAAAGGATGTATTGATTCCAATCAATGGCCCATTTATCAAAAGTGTTAATAAATCGAAGAAACATATTAAAGTGAGTCTCCCGGAAGGCTTTCTCAGTATTTAGATTAATTAACTTAGTGTGATGCGAATTGATATCATTACTTGCTTGCCACGTCTGCTTGATAGCCCTTTTTCCGATTCAATTCTAAAAAGGGCGCAGCAAAAAGGACTTGTCACGGTGGTCATTCATGACCTAAGAGAGTATGCACAAAATAAGCATCGCACAACAGACGATTATGCTTATGGAGGAGGAGCAGGAATGGTGATGATGATAGAGCCGATTGATTTATGCATCTCAAAACTGAAGAATGAAAGGGATTATGATGAGGTGATTTACATGAGCCCTGATGGGGAACTATTTACCCAATCCCTGGCCAACCAATTCAGTCTATATAAAAATTTAATCGTTCTTTGCGGCCATTATAAAGGGGTGGACGAACGCGTCCGTGAGCACCTGATTACAAAGGAAATAAGTATTGGAAATTATGTGCTATCAGGGGGTGAACTTGCCGCCGCTGTTATCGCTGATGCAATAATTCGATTAATTCCAGGGGTCCTCTCTGATGAAACCTCGGCGCTCACAGACTCATTTCAGGATGGGCTTATCGCTCCACCTGTATACACACGACCCGTTGAATATAAGGGTTGGAAAGTACCAGAGGTTCTGATTTCTGGGCATGAGGCCAAAATTGAGCAATGGAGGCTGGAAAAGGCAATGGAAAGGACCAAAGAAAGAAGGCCAGACTTGCCAGGTTAGCGATAGACAAAAAATCTTAAATTCAGACTTATGATTTATGTTTTCTTAGGCTATATTTGCAGTCCATTTTAAAAACGAGCATTATGGCTGATTTAATAAAGTTTGTTGAGCAAGAATTAGCGGCAAAAAGAGAAGGCATCCCTGCATTTAAGCCAGGTGACACTATTAATGTCCATGTGAAAATCAGCGAAGGAAATAAGGAAAGAATTCAGCAGTTTCAGGGTGTTGTTGTTTACCGTAGGGGATTTGGAACTAATGGTGAAAGTTTTTCAGTTAGAAAGGTGTCCAATGGAGTTGGTGTGGAGAGAATCTTCCCATTGCTCAGTCCAAGTATCGACAAAATTGAGTTTATTAAAGCTGGTAAGGTACGTAGAGCAAAACTTTATTACCTAAGAGGTCGCCAAGGAAAGTCAGCTAGGATAAAAGAAAGAATTGCAGTTGCTAAGACTAGCAAATAAATCACAAAACACAATCAAAAAAGCCCATTTCAGGACCTCTGGAGTGGGTTTTTTGTTTAACGGCAAAGGTCCAAATCACTTTGCAGGTGAATCCTCATAACCCTATATTTGCCCCTCACATTAACCAAAATTATGGCAAAGACTGACATCAGTGCATTATTAGGTAAAGACGCGGAATCCCTCCTGAATCACAAAAGCAAAACCATATCAAAGGATCAGCTTCATCTACCAGGGCCTGATTATGTTGATCGTGTATTTACAATATCTAACCGGAGCACTCAAACCATCCGCAGCCTTCAGACAATTTTCAACCAAGGTCGCTTAGGCGGTACCGGGTTTCTTTCTATACTTCCAATCGATCAAGGTATTGAGCACAGTGCTGGCGCTTCATTTGCTAAAAACCCAATTTATTTTGATCCAGAAAATATTGTTAAACTGGCCATGGAAGGAGAATGTAATGCCGTAGCCACTACTTTCGGAGGCTTGGCGTTGATGTCACGTAAATATGCGCACAAGATCCCCTTCATCGTTAAAATCAATCACAACGAGTTGCTTACCTATCCCAATAAAGCTGATCAGATTATGTTTGGTTCTGTAGAGGACGCCTGGAACTTGGGTGCTGTGGCTGTAGGAGCAACTATCTACTTTGGTTCAGATAATGCAACCCGTCAGATCCAGGAAGTTGCCAAGGCATTTGAAAGAGCGCATGAATTGGGAATGGCCACTATTCTTTGGTGCTATACCAGAAATAATGCCTTTAAGAAAGATGGAATTGACTATCATGTTTCCGCAGATTTAACCGGTCAGGCCAACCATTTAGGCGTTACTATTCAAGCCGATATTATTAAGCAAAAGCTGGCTGAAAACAATGGAGGATATAAGGCCTTGAATACTGGTGGCAGCAGCTATGGAAAACTGGATGAGCGAATTTATACCGAATTAACTTCAGATCATCCAATTGATTTATGCCGGTACCAGGTAGCCAACTGCTACATGGGGCGCGCTGGCCTTATCAATTCAGGTGGTGATTCAAAAGGAGCGAGTGATATGGCTGATGCTGTACGCACCGCAGTAATTAACAAACGTGCCGGTGGCATGGGTTTGATTTCAGGCCGTAAGGCATTCCAACGACCAATGAAAGAAGGTGTTGAAATTCTGCAGGCCATTCAGGACGTTTATCTGGATAATAAAATTGATATTGCTTAGCATAAAGGAAGCTTTATATTTAAGTTATTGACCAATTGAATAAACATGCCTTGGTTCAAACGTACAGATAAAGGAATCCTCACTCCGACAGAGTCGAAAAGAGAGGTTCCAGATGGATTATGGTTTAAATCTCCTGCCGGGAAGATTATCCATACCCGCGAACTCAAAAATAACGCATATGTGGTGCCTGAGGAGGAATACCACGTTAAAATTGGATCTCAGGAGTATTTTGAATTACTCTTCGACAACAATGAGTTTACTGAGCTGGATGCCAATATGGAGTCAGCCGATCCGCTCAAGTTTACTGATACCAAAGCCTATCCAAAAAGAATAAAAGAATCGCAGGTTAAGGCTAATTTAAAAGATGCCGTGAGAACTGCCTATGGTAAAATGAATGGGCTGGATATAACCATAGCCTGCATGGATTTTACTTTCATTGGTGGGTCGATGGGATCAGTGGTGGGCGAAAAGATTGCGCGCGCCATGGATCATAGTCTCAAAACCAGGAAACCAATTCTGATGATATCAAGATCGGGTGGAGCGCGGATGATGGAAGCTGGCCTTTCGCTAATGCAAATGGCCAAGACATCCGCCAAGATAGCCCTCCTTGACGAAGCTAAGATTCCATACATCTCTTTGTTAACAGATCCCACCACTGGTGGAGTTACCGCATCTTACGCCATGTTGGGCGATTTTAATATTGCTGAACCTAATGCGCTTATTGGATTTGCCGGGCCACGTGTAATCAGAGAAACCATTGGCAAAGATTTACCAAAAGGTTTTCAAAGTTCAGAATTTGTTATGGATCACGGTTTTCTGGATTTTATTGTTGATCGAAGAAATTTAAAAAACAGACTGAGCACATTATTGAGAATGCTCGCCTGATGTCAAATTTATTGTGAAGTAATAATACTCAACTCCAACGACAGTGTTTATGGGGTTGCAAAATGGATTACTCCCATATCTTCATAGTAAAATAGAGACCCATCTGATAACACCCCTTGAATAATTAGTTTTATCGGACCTGTTATCGCTCCTGTGGAGAACAACAAAGTACCATGACCACTTTCATCCAGCGTTAAATCAGGATTCCAATAAAGACAGGACCGAACATCAGGATTAGATCGATTGGCATCCAGTACCGTATTATTAAATGAAGCATTGGGATTAATCCCGGTAATAAATAGCGACCGTACTGGCCGTGGAATAGTTAATCCATCGGCAATTCTTGATTTTATAATAATAATCCCATTCCTGCCCATGTCACCAAATCTTCGCAGGGTTTCGCCTGATCTCAAAATCTTTACCTCCTTTATATCGTTGGGATTCAAACTCAAAAAATACTCAGTACTATCCGTCATGACACCGTCAATAATATAAATTGGATCTCCCGCAGCAACCTGCGCATTCTCCTTTAGGAAAATCCTAACCGTTTCTCTCTTTGCATTTTTCTTGAGTTTTACCGCTGGCAGTATATTGATGATGAGCTCCGACATCGTTGCAAATGTCTCATACTTTTCAAGGTTGATTTCATGGTCTGCCAAAAAATCTTCGCTTTGATTATTCTTTATGAATGGCGTATTTTCATTTAGAAAATATTGGTACGAATCTGCAATAATTTTCCTTTTGTTAGAAAAATCCCAATACGCGTCTGCTCCGGTAACTTTTTCATCAAAGGCAATTCCAGACGATCTCTTAAAATCCTTAAGTACTATTTTTAAATGATCGTCTTTGCGACCACGATTATTAACCGTGTAGAAAATTTCATCGCTTCCAAAATTCTTAAATAAGGGAAATCTAAACTCACCATTCTTATTGGTATAGACTGGATACACCAAATCATTTCGATTTAGATAGAAGGTAAGCTTAATGGAGTCCGGTACTTTACTTTCCTCTGAATCGACAACTTTGCCTGAAAAAAATACCGGAAAATTTTCCTTCACAACTTCCGAATCACTCAATGGTGATGATTTGAAAGCGATAACGTTCGATTGATCGAACAATCCTTCCCGGAGAATAGACACAGCAATGGTTCTAGCTTGAGGCATTGCACTCTTACTGATGTCAATATTGACCGTCGCTTTTTTATTGGTTTGGTATGGACCGTCATGGAAATCGGTTTGAGCAGAAAGCTGACTAGATTTAAATTTCATGGTAGTTCCCACTGCATATTGCTGATCTCCTGATATGATAAATTCCGCCTCGAATTCAAATCCGTTTAATATTACCATTATCGTATAAACACCGCTTTGTATTTTTAAGGGAAGCGAAAGATACCCAGCCGTCTCCGTGTCTGTTATAATAATCCGTTGATGCAAAAAACGAACATCTCCTTTAAACAAAGCAATATCCATAATTGCTTTACCAGAATGTATTTTCAGA
>JAHEMS010000135.1 GCA_024643595.1 Bacteroidota bacterium | reverse complement strand
CAACTCTTTGCTTCCCGCGTGCAAGGATAAATAAATTTAGACTTTCAACCTTACTTGGCGGTGTGCTGATAACATTTACCTGTTTTGCCAGACGTCATGCGCTTGCAGCGATTGCCATCCGCTGTCTTTCCAGTGCATTGTGTTACTTTATCTTTTAAATGCTCATCCGGTTTGCATACCGCACATGGTTTTTTGCCTGCTTTTCTAGCGGCATCAAGCTTCATGTTATCAGCATCTCCTGAAAGTTTACAATCCGCAGTATGGTATTTTTCACCTTTCGTTGAGGAATAAACGGTTTGACCCTTGCTGTTAACAGCAATACCAATAATCAGGAAGAATGCCAGGATAATAACTCTTTTCATATAATAATTTTTGGTTGCTTGAATATAAAAGCAAGTTTTTATTAAATGAACAAAACATTATTCTATTTGAATTTATCTGTGGATTAACGAGTTGCATATCTAGCTAAGCGATTGGAACTAACCCCTAATACTAAATTTCCTAAATTAGTGGGGTTATGTTGGATATTTGACACTGGATATTAAATTTGCAGTCCCTTTGCAGAAATGCGAGGCAAAAGCGGGAGTAGCTCAGTTGGTAGAGCACGACCTTGCCAAGGTCGGGGTCGCGAGTTCGAGTCTCGTTTCCCGCTCAAACGGATAAAGGAATGCCGCAGACAATGCGGCATCTTTTTTTATTCGGGTCCGCCCGGGTGGTGGAATTGGTAGACACGCAGGACTTAAAATCCTGTGACCCTTAAAGGTTGTACGGGTTCAACTCCCGTCCCGGGTACATTAATTTGACAGAAAGCCCTTATATTTTTAAGGGCTTTTTCGTTTTTGATAACACTTGTCAGGAAAAGGTTATTAAAACTATTTTACCTTTTATGCTTTACCCCTAAAATAAATGCAACAAAAGCACTGGTTCCTCACGCTGCTGGCCCTGCTATCTGTCCTTACGTATCTTGATCGCAATGCCATCTCGATTGCTGGCATTGACATGACCCGCGAGTTAGGGTTGACAGAAATTCAATTTGGGTGGGTACTGGCTGCTTTTACTATTTCTTATGGACTATTCGAAATTCCTACCGGTTTGATGGGAGACCGCTTTGGTGAAAAGAAAACGCTTGCACGGATTGTTATCTGGTGGTCAATATTTACCAGCCTCACCGGCCTTTCCGGAGGATTCTACTCATTGTTTGCTGTTCGATTTCTTTTTGGCGTGGGCGAAGCTGGTGCTTTCCCTAATATGTCCATTGCCGTTAGAAAATGGTTTAGTGTTGTAGAACGTGGCCGTGCCCAGGCGGTCATTCTGATGGCCAGCCGTGTTGGAGGTGCCATTACTCCTTTCGTGGTGATTCCATTGCAAATGAATTTTGGGTGGCGAACAACATTTTTCTTATTGGGGTTAATTGGAATAATATGGGTAATCCTGTGGATGTTGTTTTATAAGACCCGCGATGTAACCTCCTTTGAAAAAACGGATAGCTCATGGCGGGAAATTGCACACACAAAAAACTTCTGGTTTTTAATGCTGTTCTATTATTGCTATGCCAGTGGCGTCTTCTTTTTCATTTCATGGCTTCCAAAATATTTACATCAAGGACGAGGTATACCGCTAGAAGATTTAACTTATTCCGCTTCGCTTCCCTTCATTCTGGCAGCAATAGGTTGCCTTTTTGGGGGAACGCTGAGTGACTTCCTCATAAAAAAGATTGGAATCACCTGGGGAAGAAGAATTGTGCAGCTGGTTGGATTAAGCCTTTCTGGTTTAGCCATGTTATCGGCTACCTATACAGATAATCTTTCGATAGCCATTATCATGCTAGCGTTAGGTCTTGCTTTTATGGATATCACGGCTCCTGTTTCATGGGCTGTTGCGACCGGAATTGGAAAAAATCATGCTGGCGCTATCACGGGAGCCATGAATACTGCCGGATTATTGGGGGGAACAGTTGCCTCTTTAGGAATTGGTTATCTTATTTCCTGGTCAGGCGATTATGATCTGCCCGTTACCATCATAGGAATACAACTTATTATTGGAGCACTTTTAACACTAGGTATAAAAGCTGAGTCGTAAAGTTTTAAAGACAAGGTTACACGTCCGGTATCGATTTCATTTGTTCACTAGCGCACACACGATACCTCTCGAAAAGGTTATTATTCGATCATTTAACCTATTTTATTAGTTGGCATAGTTATTAATACTACAATTAGGAATTAAATATTCCGTCAACCATGAAGAAGTATCATTTAGGCGAGTTTGAAGAGGTGGTCATGCTCACCATAGGCATACTATATAAAGATGCATACGGGGTTTCGATCAAGAAAGAAATCGAAGCACGACTTACCCGTAATGTGAGTGTTGGTGCTCTTCAGACAGCCTTAAAGAGATTAGAAGATAAAGGGTATTTACAATCCAATGAAGGCGAAGCGACTGAAGAAAGAGCTGGCAGACCAAAGAAATATTTTCAAATCACCGCCCTGGGAAAACGTGCCATGGAGTACACAAAAACAACACGTGATG
This sequence comes from Bacteroidota bacterium, assembly GCA_024643595.1. GTDB lineage: Bacteria > Bacteroidota > Bacteroidia > Cytophagales > Cyclobacteriaceae > ELB16-189. The sequence continues at coordinate 5,823 of JAHEMS010000135.1, read as the reverse complement.
AACTCTGGAAGGCAATTCCGAAAGTAGCGTTGAATCCAATCATCATCAGTTCATGAGGCTTATGCATCAGCCCCCTAAAATTTTCCTGCATTTCTTTCGGTGGTTCTGTCAGCCGAAGTTGCTTGATAGCATCGAGGGTGATTTGATGGAGCTTTACCACGAGAGAATCGAAAAGATTGGGAAGTCAAAAGCGGATTTAAGATTTATAGCAGATGTAATACAACTATTCAGGCCTGGAATAATAAAAAGTGTAGAAAGTCAACACCCAATAAATATTTACGATATGCTAAAAAGTTACTTTAAAATTAGTTGGCGCAATTTGGTAAAAGAAAAAATGTATTCCTTCATCAAGATAGGAGGTTTTGCAACGGGTGTAGCAGCCTGTCTTCTGATTGCATTATTTATTAAAGAAGAAATCTCCTATGATCTACAGTATCCCAATCATGAACACATATATCGGGTAATAGGCGTGATTACGGAAAATGGTGACCTGAACAAGGGCGTCGCCTTTCCTGCACCCATGGCCGCTACCATGAAGGAAGATTTTCCCGAAATACTGGCAGCAGGTCGGTTTAATAATAGCGAGTTGTTCGGTGCGGGTAGCAATGAAGTCCGTTCTGCAGAGGAGGAAAATAACGCCTACGATGAAGGCTTTGTTTATTTTGATCAGGAGTTGGTCAACATGTTGCAGCTACAATTTGTTTATGGAAATCCTGTGAACGCTTTAAGTCAACCGAATGCCATCATCATCACCCAACGAAAAGCAGATAAATATTTTCCACATGAAGATCCTGTAGGAAAACAGCTTATACTAAACAATAAAACCGATCGCCCCTACACCATTGGCGGTGTGATAGAAGATTTCAAACCAACGTCACATCTACAATTCAACTTCTTAATTGGCACTACAGGATTAGAGTTCTGGCCAGATGAGCAAAAAAACTGGGGTTCGAGTAACTATGCTACCTATATAACCGTGGCCGATGGAGTGGATCCTCATGCGCTTGAATCAAAACTTACCAAAGGGATACTTGAAAATTATTTCATTCCTGCGATGAAGGAAGGAGGAAGGTCGCAAGCTGATATTGACAAATTATTTAAGGAGAAGAAAGCCCATATCGAATTACAACCACTGAATGAAATACACCTTTTCTCCAGCGATATAAAAGATAACCTGGTGCATGGCGATATCCGGATGGTGTGGTTGTTTGGTGGTATTGCCATATTTATACTTTTGATTGCCGCCATTAATTTCATTAATCTTTCTACCGCCAAATCGGCGAACCGTGCCAAAGAAGTGGGACTAAGGAAAGTAGTTGGTTCTTTACGAAGTAACATTATCAATCAGTTTCTAAGTGAATCTATTTTGTTTAGTACCGTGTCATTCATTCTTGGGCTAGCGATTGCGTCCGTCATACTTCCATACTTTAATGTAATTTCCGGTAAATCCATTTCACTTCCCTGGTCAGAATGGTGGCTGATCCCAGCTTTGTTTTTGTCATCCTTGCTGGTTGGTGTTCTGGCAGGCATCTATCCTTCATTTTATTTGTCCTCTTTTAAACCCATTGAAGTGCTGAAAGGAAATCTGACTCGTGGAGTTAAAAGCTCACCACTTCGAAGTGCCCTTGTCGTATTTCAATTTGCTACATCCATCATTCTCCTCATTGGCACCATGGTCATTTACCGACAAATGAATTTTATCCTTGATAAAAATATAGGTTTTGATAAAGAGCAAGTGTTGCTGATTCAGGGAACCAATACACTTGGTAAACAGGTAGTGAGCTTTGCCAATGAGTTGCGTGATTTGCCACACGTGGTGGAATTAACTACCGGTGATTACTTACCCGTCAGGGGATCCAAGAGAAATGGAAATGGTTTCTGGAATGAAGGTAAGCAAAGAATTGACCCTGCTGTTAGTTCACAATTCTGGCAAGTCGATGAAACGTATCTGTCAACCTTAGGAATTAAACTGGCAGAAGGCCGAAACTTTGATCGCAACCTCGCTTCTGATTCCGGTGCTATTATCATCAACCAAAAGATGGCCAAAGAATTAGGTGGAAACATGGTTGGAAAATGGATCACAAATTATGCGGGGTTATGGAATGTGATCGGTGTGGTTGAGAATTTTCACTACGAATCCCTCCGTGAAGACATCAGGCCACTCGCGATGGTGCTAGGCCTTGAAGCCTCTACCCTTGCCGTGAAACTAAAATCGGAAGACATGAGTGAAACCATTATTTCGCTAACAAAGAAGTGGAATAAATTTGCTCCTCATCAACCAATCCGATATTCATTTTTGGATGAACGATACGCAGCCATGTATGCCGATGTGCAGCGCACGGGTAAAATCTTCACCAGCTTTTCAATCCTGGCTATCGTGGTAGCTTGCCTTGGATTATTTGCGCTGTCTGCTTTTATGGTAGAGCAACGCAGTAAAGAAATCAGTGTTCGGTTAGTATTAGGGGCTTCAATCAATAGTGTATTTCAATTACTTACCTGGAATTTTGTTAAGCTGGTGCTGATCGCCTTTCTGATTGCCGCCCCAATGGGATGGTATATGATGACACGTTGGTTGGAAGACTACGCCTATAAAACTGAAATCGGTTTGGATATTTTTCTAATCACTGGAATAACGGCCTCGTTAATCGCTCTCCTCACCATCAGTTATCAATCGTTGAGGGCAGCCTGGACAAAACCGATTACTCATTTAAGAGCGGATTGATTTAGTTAATGTCAAATAAACTAATTCTAACCTTTCTCTTCTATAGCTTGAAAATGAATACCTATGGCGAGATTTTAAGTGATAATTGTTCAGGCTATTCCGACCATTCAGCATATGAATCACGCGTTTCCCACATCTTCAGTGAGTGAAGTTGGACGTGTGGTGGCAACGCAGGAGCAATTTGATCCCTCGCAAATATCAAAATGTTTTCAGCGGTAGGTTCAACATTAAATACAACTAACTCCTCAGCAGACCACGGAATCTTATTTGCGCTGACATACTCCTTAGATAAGAGAAGTCGGTGATCAATGCGGTTAACTACCTTCTCCTGAACAATATTTTTCAACTCCTTAAAGTCAAGAATAATTCCTAATCCATCTACATAATCATCATTCAGTTCCTTCTCTTTCACGGTTACGTGCAATTCATAAGAGTGTCCATGAATGTTTTTACAACTTCCCTTGTACTGGTGAATGGCATGTGCCGTTTCGAATCGGAATATTTTTGTAATGGATATCATCCTTTGTAGTTGTCAATTTTTTTATTTCAATAAACTACTCTATGCGCTCTGTCGGCATGGTATCAAAAATCCTATCCCACAACATCGTGGATACTCCAAACAGTTTGCTTTCGGGATACTTATAGTGATGCAGCATATGGTATCTCCACAGGCGATGAAGGGGTCCGAATTTTGGTGCCTTAAACCGATGCTCCGCATAATGCAAGGAAATATAAAAGACATATCCGAAAAGAAACCCCGGTAAGAATGCCATGGCATAGGTTCGGAGTATCAACCAAAAGATTCCATAAAAAACCGCCACAAGAATAAACGCTGGAAGTGGTGGCATCGCCAGGCGAGTCGAGTCTTTTGGATATTGGTGGTGTATGCCATGACCGGCATGTTGAATACTCAGTAGCCACTTTTTATTCGTCTTCACATGATATACATATCGATGAATCCAATATTCTGTGAAAGTCCAGAATAACCATCCGGCTGCAAACAAAAACATAAAAAGCAATAAACTAATACTTCTTAAGGCATAGTATGAAATGAAAATACAAATCATCAAATGCATGGTTACCGGAACTGAAATATGCGCCCTGGTGAATTTTTCAACCCACGCATTTTTAAATATTTCATCCGTGCCCGTTTTTCTTGGTCTTAAATGTTCAGGAATTCTTTCCATTTTTGATTCCATATGTCACTTTTATGTTTGTTCAATCCATCCTTGCAAACTGAGCAGTAAAGTGTCTTAAAAAAGGAGGCTCATAGGTAATTCTATAACCTCTTTTTTGATCTTTTAATTCGAGAATGTCGTCAAAAACTTCAATAACGTAATCGATATGACTTTGTGTATATACTCTTCGGGGAATGGCTAGTCGAACCAGTTCGTTTTTGGCCGGAATCAATTTGCCATACTCATCGTACTTGCCAAACATTACACTACCTACTTCCACACAGCGAATTCCCCCTTGCGTATATAAATCACATACCAAGGCCTGCCCAGGGTATTCTTTTACAGGAATGTTGTGATATAATTTTTTCGCATCAATATATACAGCATGTCCGCCAATGGGCCACACTACCGGTATTCCCATGAGTTTTAAATGCTCACCCAGATAAGCAGTACTTCGTATTCTATAGTGAAGATAATCCGGATCGAAAACTTCTTTTAACCCGATGGCAATCGCTTCCATATCACGACCTGACAAACCCCCATAAGTAGCAAACCCCTCCGATATAATTAGCAGGTTAGTACATTTCTGGCTCAAGGTGTTATCTTTTAAAGTCAGTAATCCACCCATGTTCACCAGTCCATCCTTTTTTGCACTCATTACAAAGGCATCTGCCAACCGTAGCATTTCTTTAGCAATTTCTTCATAGGACTTATCCTCGTATCCAGGCTCTCTATGTTTAATGAAGTAACTGTTCTCAGCAATCCGACATCCGTCAATTACCAGCATGAGATTATGGTCATCACAAAGCTCCCTTACCTCTTTCACATTCATCATGCTCACAGGCTGGCCTCCCGATGAATTGTTAGTGACTGTCATAATCACGGCAGCAATATTTTCCGCACCATACTGAATGATCAGTTCCTTCAGTTTATGGATATCGATATTTCCTTTAAAAGGCAAGTCGATTTCGGGATCAGTCGAATGATCAGGCATCACATCAATAGCAGTGGCGCCAGTGAATTCAATATTGGCGCGCGTGGTGTCAAAATGGGTGTTACTAAAAAATACTTTACCCTGGCCTCCCAATATTCCATAAAGAATTCTTTCTGCAGCTCGCCCCTGATGGGTAGGGAGAATATGAGGCATGCCCGTTAATTCCTTTACCACTTCTTCAAGATGCAACCAGCTTCGTGCGCCAGCATAGCTCTCGTCTCCTATCATCATGCCAGCCCATTGTCGATCGCTCATAGCGCCTGTTCCGCTATCGGTGAGCAAGTCAATAAAGACATCGCTTGAGTGAAGAAGAAAAGGATTGTAACCACTTCTCTTGAGCGCTTCAGACCGATATTCTTCTGTCGTAATTCTAACCGACTCCACCATTTTGATTCGAAATGGCTCCGCCAGCGTGCGCATCTTTTTCTCCTTCATAAATTAATGTTGAAGAACAAAAGACATAATATTCACATTACCATAAAATGATTAAAATCATCAAAGATTCAGATAATATTAAGGTAATCCATTTGGTGTATCAAAAAGTAAACGTTATGCTAAGCATTACATTTATTCCCGGTCTGGAAATATTACCCCAATCGAAATGATTGTAATATTTTTTATCAAACATAGTCTTCACTCCAACAATAAGTTCAAGATTTTTCTTCACCAATTCGGTAAAAAAATGCCCTATGCTTTTAGCATAGGGCATCAGATCAAAATAGAAGATAGATATTAACTTACTTCTACAGGTTGGTCAGTAGACGTGACTTTCTCCTTTGATACCGGATTGCTTGGATGCTGTGACTCATATTTCTTTCTTAACTCAGCCGCTTCTTTTTTATTCTTTGAATATTGAATATGCTTAGGAACTTCTTTCAAATCCCAGATCAACCCCACTGCTGCCAATCCACGAAGTAGGTAATAGGTGA
>JAHEMS010000134.1 GCA_024643595.1 Bacteroidota bacterium | reverse complement strand
CCCTTGCCTGCCGATGACGCTAAAAACAAATTCAATTATCCAATAGCGGAATATGATCATGATGAGGGTAATGCCATAGCAGGTGGATTTGAATATACCGGCAAGTTGTTGCCTGAACTTACAGGAAAATTTGTGTTTGCCGATATTGTAAGAGGCCGGTTATTTTATATTGACATGAAAGATATAAAACCAGGAACGCAGGCACCTATTAAAGAATGGCGAATTGCTGTTGGTGGAAAAATTACCACACTGGCTGAGTTATGCAACTCAGAAAAAGTTGATGAGCGATTTGGTCAGGATAACAATGGTGAATTTTACCTCACGACCAAACCGGATGGAAAAATTTACAGACTGGTTAGCAGTAGCTTGCAGCAATAGCTGTGAATAAAAATTCAATATGAGCCAAAGGCATTCCAATGACTCTTTGCCGATACGGATTAATGCCATCGAAATGCAATTCGTTTTTCATGACATTCTATTGAAACTTGGATTTGAAGAACAGCGGGCAAAAATCTGCGCGGAAGTATTTACACAAAACAGTCTTGACGGAGTGTATACACATGGTGTTAACCGTTTTCCAAGATTTATAAAATATATCAAAGAGGGTTACATCAACAGCCATCAGGTTCCTGAAATGAAAAGTAGTTTTGGCTGCATTGAACAATGGGATGGAAATTTAGCGCCAGGCATTACCAATGCGCTGACCAGCACAGAACGGGCGATGGAAATTTCAAAATCCCATGGTATGGGATGTGTTGCTCTTTCCAACACCAATCATTGGATGCGCGGTGGCACCTATGGAAGACATGCAGCTAAAGCTGGATTTGTTTTTATAGGATGGACCAACACTACCGCTAATATGCCAGCGTGGGGATCATCAGAATCAAAGCTGGGGAATAACCCTTTTGTTATCGCGGTACCCTATCATTCGGATGCCATTGTGTTTGACGCAGCCATGTCACAGTTTTCCTATGGCGCGTTGGAGTCCCATCAGTTGAAAGGAGAACAACTTCCTTTTCCAGGAGGCTTTGACCAGGCTGGTGAGCTTACCACCGATCCAGCAACGATCTTGCAGTCACAGCGGCTGCTTCCAATTGGTTATTGGAAAGGTGCTGGATTTTCACTGTTGCTTGATATTTTGGCAACAATCCTTTCCAATGGCCTTTCTACGCATGAGATAGCAAAAGGAAAAACAGAGTATGGGTTGTCACAGGTTTTTATCGCGATTGATATCTCAAAACTAAGCAATCAATCAGGAATCGCATCCGCTGTTTCGGCTATCATTGACGATCTTCATCAATCCGCAAGGCAGGATGAGTCAAAGCAAATTCTTTATCCGGGTGAGCGAGTGCTTCAGGTTAGGGAAAAAAACATAAAAGAGGGAATTCCAGTTATGCGGTCAGTATGGAATGAAATTACCGGACAAAATTAACTGCTCGTAATTCAAGTGAAGGATCGTATTTGAATATTGTAACCGAAGAACAATGGTAAGATGATATTAAAAAAAACAATACTGATTTTATTATCAACCCTCTTACTGGCCGGATATCAAAGCGATACAGATCCCAGAACAAAGTACTTTCCAAAAGTGGAGGTAAAAGCGGTGAACTTGCCTTCAAAAAACAACCTTTGGGTTTTCCTTTTGGCGGGTCAATCAAATATGGCAGGAAGAGGACTGGTTGAGCCGCAGGACACCATTCCTTCAGAAAGAATATTCACCATCAATAAGAAAAATGAAATAATAGTGGCCAAAGAGCCCCTTCATTTTTATGAGCCCGTGTTAACTGGCCTGGATTGTGGGCTATCATTTGGCAAGGAATTATTGAACCATGTGCCCGAAGGCATTTCCATTTTATTGCTACCTACCGCGGTGGGGGGCAGTTCAATTAGTCAATGGCTTGGCGATGCAAACTATCGAGATGTACAATTATTCTCAAACTTCATAGAAAAAGCAAAAATCGGAAATGAATCAGGCATCATAAAAGGCATACTTTGGCATCAGGGAGAAACAGATGCATCAAACCCCGAAGACCGCAGATTATATAAGGATAGACTATTACAGCTGACAAAAAAATTCAGACAAACAGTTGGCGATGAAAGCCTGCCAATACTATTTGGCGCGTTGGGTTCTTACTCCGCAACGAATGAAAACTGGCAGGCCATAAACAAACAAATTGAGGAGTACGTATCAACTGACCGTTTCGCGGCACTGATAAAAACTTCGGACTTAAAGCACAAAGGAGATAACGTTCATTTCAATGCTAAAGGACAGAGAACGTTAGGAAAGAGATTTGCCAGAGCATATGATAAGAGATTTAATTAGGCTTATCGATGTTTATTTCACTTAATTAAAATGAGCTATGTCAATGGCCAATAATTAATGAGTGATGTTTTTATTCGTTAATTCGTTCAATTCGATTTAAGATTAAAACGGAGGTGAGGCCTCCGGCGATTGAGGCCAGCATGTCTGGAAGATCAAAATTGCCTGATGTGTTCCATTGCTTTAATTCAAACAGGATGGAAGCGGCAGTCACAATTCCGATAATAATTTTCGGATACTGCGTAGGTCGTATTAACAATAATAATGAAAGACCGATTACGTAAAAGTAGCTTGGTAAAAAGCCTGCCATTCCATAATCATTTATGTCGTTTATGTTGACAAAATCACGGTAAAATGCTTTGCAAAAAAATCCCAGAAGCACTGCAATAAGTCCGGCTATTCCAGATGTTCTGTTTTTTCTTGTCATGACTATGCTCAGTTCAGGAAAAGCTTAGGTCTGCTTGTGTATGGTGAAATATCAGTAGTAATCTAAGCCAAGCCTTACAACGAATTAACTCACGGTGCTATCGATCATCTTCATAGAAACCAGGGCATCCTCAATGGAGCAGGGATTCTCACCTTCTCCTCGAAAATACTTCACTACCTTCTCAATCATATGAAACTGAATATTGGGAGGATTGATGAACTCCATAGTTTCCGTTTCTTCGCTTGTTTTTATGATCAATTTGGCGCCGGTAAAAAAGGAGAACTTGATGGTTCCCTGATCTCCGATTATTTCACACATCTCAGTAACAGCAGAATCATGCACGTTGAAAGACCATACTCCACGAAATAAAATGTCATTGGGGAAAACTGCTTCCAGGCTGGTGACGTCTGGCGCTTCGTTTCTTTTATCCTGATTCATTGACCTGCCATGTACTTCAAGTGGTTTGCCGAAAAACCAATACATGAGATCAAGTTGGTGCGGAGATAGATCATGAAAGTATCCTCCGCCAGAGAGCGATGGAATCACCCGCCAGTTATCCGTGGTCCTGGTAATGATTTTTGCGTCCACCGCCTGCAGGGTACTTATATTGACCAGTTTTACTTTTCCGATTTTATTTTCTGCCAGCAAGGATTTAACCGTATTAAACAGCGGCAACGCCCTTCGATAATAAGCCCCGGATGCAGGAATAGCAGCTTTTTCGGAAGCTTCACCTATACGCATACATGAATCGGCATTGAGAGCCAATGGTTTTTCAATATATACAGGTTTACCGGCCGCTATGGCTTTGATCGCATATTCTTCATGTTGAGCCGGCGGTGTGGCAATATAAATTGCGTTGATCGCTGGATCATCAATTAGTTGTTGGGCATCAGTATAGTAAGTGGAAACTTTGTGCCTGTCGGCATAGTCTTTCACTTTCACCGCATCACGTCTCATCACGGCAACCAACGTTGAGTTGGGCACTTTAGAAAAGGCAGGGCCACTCTTCACTTCGCATACATCGCCGCACCCAATGATTCCCCACCGTACATCTCCTTGAATGTATTTCATGCTTGTTTCCGTTGCTCGCTTTGGGTTAATATTTCATTGCCTCAAAACCCTAACGATACCATTTATACTTTCTCAGGCACCGTATACGGTGCGCGATAGGCTCTGCCCAACATCTTATTGGCTTCTGCATCACCAGGGAATGTCTCTGTTTTAGGATCGAACGTAAGTACCCGACCTGTCTGATAAGCGATGTTTCCAAGATGAGCGAGTCCAGACGCTAAGTGCGCTGTTTCAACCGGAGCGTTACATAATGCAGGGTTTTTAGCCACCACCGCTTCTATAAAATTTTTATAATGATCTCCACCTTCCTTTTTTGATGGGCCTGGCTTCTTTTCCCTGCCGAGGAAAGTCTCATACTTGTCGTACCCCTGGATCACCATGTACCCTTCACTGCCATAAAAAATATTTCCAATACCTACACCATCTTCATGATTAGTCATCCATGGCCGCACTTCAAACTGGATGATTTTCTTTTCTTTGGGATAGTGATACACCGATGATAGCACTTCAGGGGTCTCTTTATAATCGTCCCATAAAAATTTGCCACCCATGGATGTAATTTTTTCTGGCAAGCCAACATTTAGGCCCCACATGCAAAGATCCGTTTCATGAATGCCCTGATTGCCAACATCGCCATTGCCATAATTCCACGACCAATGCCAGTTGTAGTGTACATAGTTGCGTGAGAATGGGCGCATTTCGGCAGGCCCAGTCCAGATATCATAATTCAACCCTTCCGGAATGGGTTCGGTCTTTTTATCCCCGATGTCGGGTCTCCACTTAAACACGAGTCCACGTGCCATGTACACATTACCAATGAGTCCTTCGCGTAAATGTTTGATCGCTTCCTGCATCGCTACCGAGCTACGCAATTGAACACCATGTTGAACCACACGATTATATTTTTTAGCGGCCTCAATAAGTTTTTTTCCTTCATACAGGTTGTGCGTGCCGGGCTTTTCAACATATACATCTTTACCTGCCTGCATGGCCCAGATCGCAGCCAGTGTATGCCAGTGATTGGGCGTGGCGATACTCACGGCATCTACGCTCTTGTCATCAAAGACTTTACGTAGATCTTGTTCCATTTTAACTTTCCGCCCATGTGTTTTTTCAAACTCATCTGCACGGGTTTGCAAAATCACTTTATCCGGATCGCAAAGCGTTACTACTTGCGCATTGCTCTGCCGTTGAAATCCCTTGATGTGATCAGTGCCACGACCATTTACGCCCAATACAGCGACCTGAACTTTATCATTCGCGCCAAAAGCGCTGGCAGGAATAATCGTGGGAATACCCAATGCGATGGCCGCCCCGGTGGAGTTTTTAATAAAGTCTCTTCGGGTGATATTATTTTTTTTCTTCATAGCGGATTAGGTTGGTATTATATACTTATTTTTTTTGAGCCAGTTGTATCATCGTATCGAATACTTCGTGTTGCTCGATCAAGGCTTTTACTTTATCAGAAGGGTCGGTGCGACATTCAAGAAGAATCCATCCATCGTAATTCATTTTTACAAACAGGTTCATCAGTTTCTGATAGGGATAATCGTCAACATTAAGTTCACGCACATGAACAGTATCCCCCTGCCTGTCTTTCACCAGGTTGAAATTATAGTCAAGCCCTTGTCCTATCAGATCTTCGGGATTGCAATTCCAGCACGTGTAAACGTTAGGGTGGTTAGCCACATCCATAATTGCTTTGATGTTTGGCAATTCCTGAGTTTCATTTCCGTGTACTTCAAGCCTGATTTTTTGCCCATAATCTGCCCCAAATTTTCCTATTTCATTCAAGGCTTTTCCGATTTGCTCAATTGTTTTTTCGTGTGGCACTTCTTTGTGGAAAGCATTGGGCTTCACTTTCACACCAGATCCACCCACATCCTTGGATAGTTTGATCCACTCTTTCGTTTTTTCAATGGATTTCCTGAGTTGATCCTGATCAATAAAATCATATTGTTCGTTAGTGCCCATGCCAACGATTTTCACCGAACTGTCGTCAAACATTTTTTTAACCTCTTTGCGCTTTGAGGCTGAGATGGAGGGATCTACCCCATGCTTATGTTCCGTTCTGAGTTCAACCCCATAAATTTTTGCAGTGGAGCAGTTTTTAATCAACGTTGGCACATCCCAGTCTTTGCCCCAGAGATAGGTCACTAATCCTAATTTCATTTTGGATTTAGCCGCCTGTGGTGAAATAAAACCATTGGCCATAAAAGCGCCTGACAGCAAAGCTAAATCCCGGATAAATATTCTTCTTGTATTTTTTGTGTATAACATGTTTGGTTCAGTATTTGATTGAATACGAATTGAATCGCTTGTTTTTAGGGACGCATTTTATCTTTAATGACCCTTAATCAAGACGAAAAATAAACATGTCCAATGTAAGGATATCATACCGGAATTACGTCATTAATTATTATGCAGACGATATGTTTCAAATATTAAATTTAGTGGAGTCAACATCTAAAAAACTGACATTCTCTTTTGTTTTGCTGCTTTTGGCCATGCCTATTTTTGGTCAGGAAAAAGAGCATTGGGAAAATCTCTTTAACGGTAGAGATTTCTCGGGATGGAAACAACTTAACGGGAAAGCCAGCTATGAAATTCAGAATGGTGAGATTATTGGAACCACGGTTGCCAACGAACCTAATTCATTCATGGCGACTGAAAAAGATTATGGCGATTTTATTCTTGAACTTGAATATTTGGTGCCGCAAGGCATGAACTCGGGTATTCAGTTTCGAAGTTTAAGTAAACCCGATTATAAAAACGGACGAGTGCATGGCTATCAGTTCGAGGTGGATCCATCAGACAGGGCCTGGACCGGCGGCATTTATGACGAAGCACGAAGAGAATGGCTCTATACGTTGGAGTATAATCCCGCGGCGAAACCAGCATTTAAAAAAGGTGAGTGGAATAAAATTCGGCTGGAGTGTATTGGCACCAGTTTACGAACCTTTGTAAATGGGATTCCCGCAGCTCACGTGGAGGATGATGTCACACTTAGTGGATTTATCGCCCTTCAAGTTCATGCTATTCAAAAAGATGATGTGCCAGGAAAGCAGATCAAATGGCGCAACATTCGCATTCAAACCAAGAACCTGAAGCCAACACCGGATGATCAGGTATTCGTCGTGAACCTGATTCCCAACAATCTATCAGACGCGGAAAAAAAGAATGGATATGTATTTCTGTGGGATGGAAAGACATCGAACGGATGGCGCGGTGCCAACAAGACCACTTTTCCAGATAAAGGGTGGGAAATTAAAGATGGTGCGATTAGTGTGTTAAGTACAAAAGAAGATAAATCAAAGAAGGGTGGCGACATTGTTACGATGGGGCAATACGGTGCATTCGATTTACAGTTTGAGTTTAAATTGACAGAGGTAGCAAACAGCGGAGTAAAATATTTTGTAGTTGAAAAAGATGGGGATAAGGAAGCCCTTGGACTGGAATACCAGGTGTTGGATGATGAAAAACATCCGGATGCCAAACAAGGAGTGGTTGGCAACAGGACTCAGGCATCTTTATATGATCTTATTCCCTCTATTAAAGAAAGACGTGGCCAACATAAAATTGGGGAGTGGAACTGGGGACGCATTGTTGTGTATCCTGACAATCGGGTAGAGCATTGGTTGAATGGATACAAAGTAGTAGAGTACCAACGGGGCTCACCTGTTTATAAGGTACTGGTGGCACGCAGCAAATATGCGAACCATGAAAATTTTGGTATGGCCGATAAGGGAAGAATCCTTTTACAGGACCATGGAGACAACGTTTCATTTAGGAGTATTAAAATCAAAGAATTCAATAAACCTTAACAGTATTTAGACACATGAAAAATTCAAGAAGGGATTTTATCAAAAAATCTGCAATGGCAGCAACGGGAACTTACTTAGGTTCTTTTGCTTTCAGTCCAAAAAGTTACGCGAATATATTAGGTGCCAACGACCGCGTTCGCGTTGGTGTAGTTGGTTTTTCTGATCGTTTCCGCTCTTCCTTGTTGCCGGCTTTCCACGGCCATTATAAAGATATGAATTTTGATATGGTAGCCGTATCGGACATCTGGAAAGTAAGACGAGAGGCAGGACAAGCTATGCTGAAAGAAAAATTTGGCCATGATATAAAAGCATTTGTTAACAATGAAGCCCTGTATAGTGCTAAAGAAGTGGATGCAGTAATCATCAGCACGGCTGATTTCCAGCATGCATTGCATACGGTGGAAGCGGTAAATGCAGGATGTGATACCTATACTGAAAAGCCATTTGCTGAAACCATGGAAGACGCCCGTGCAGCGTTGAAGGCAGTGCGTGAATCAAAAAAGATTGTTCAGATAGGTTCTCAACGAAGAAGTGGAAGAAATTATCATGAAGCAGCATCCTTTGTGCAGTCTGGAAAGTTTGGCCCCATTACGATGGTAGAACTCTCCTGGAATGTAAATCAGCCTGGACGTTGGAGAAGAAAAGAATTGGTAGAGCAAATAAAAGAAAGCGATACGGATTGGAAACGTTTTCAGATGAATCGTCCTCAGGAGAAATGGGATCCACGAAAGTATTTAGAGTTCCGTTTA
>JAHEMS010000133.1:776-8465 GCA_024643595.1 Bacteroidota bacterium | reverse complement strand
CAAAGGCAAGAAACCGGATGCCGGTGCTGGTCACACTCTTTACCAGAAAGAGATTGATCACGGTTAAGATAATGGCGATTAAAAAAAATGCAGCGATGATCCCTAGCATCAGGAAACCGCTGGCCATTCCTTTGCCGGCAGCATCACCAGCAGGATTAATAAACCTTGGCGCCAGCATATAGGTCAGTGCATACAACACTGTAAAACTGATTACCTCTACTAGTATGATCTTATTGGGGTGCATATCGATAATTTAATTTTAATATTAATGTAGTAATTTTTTTGATAGAAGTTTAACCTCTTTACAATCTTCATAGAAAATTTTAAACGTTGGCTTTCAGAAACCCAATCTTCCTCGTTCACATCTGTCCGGGGCAACTTTTGCCTTCAAAAAATTAAGCGTTAAATTAGACCATGAAAAATGATCAACAGCAAAAAGAATTGGTTAGCACTGCACGTCTCACTGGAGTTTGGTATTTGATGTTGGCCATTACCGGTATGGTAGGATTTCTGATGTTGCACGCGCGCATCTACGTGACAGATGATCCTTCAAAAACACTTGCAAACATAACCGAACATGAAACGGTGGCCAGGGTTCGAATGCTGTTTGAATTTCTTGTCGTGATTTCCCAAGCACTTGCTGCTGTGTGGTTTTATAAACTTTTTAAAGACATCCGTCACGTAGCTGCATGGGCCTTGGCAGCTTGGGGCATGATAAATTCGGTAGCCATTATGATCAGCGCCATGGCTATGGGTGGCGCTATCGAAGTGGCCATCGGTACACAGGCACTTCAAGACAAAGTGGTGATGATTCAACTTTTTAATCAGTTCATCAAAAATGCATGGGGCGTGGGCAGCCTCTTCTTCGGGCTCTGGCTCATCCCTATGGGGTACATCGTGGTGAGTTCAAAGCGAATGCCCGTATGGCTTGGTCGGGTGCTCATTCTTGGCGGTGCTGGCTATTTGGTAAGCACGTTCATTAATTACATGGGGATACACGAAACCTGGGTTGAGATGTTGGTGATTCCGGCAACAATTGGGGAGTTTTGGATGATAGGCTACTTATTGATTTACGGAATACGGCCGAAAATCGGAGTTGACACTTAAAACGAAATAATTTGGGCAGCAACTCCAAGGTTACATTACACTGACCCCACAAAAAGAACAATATTTTAAAACGGCATTATGTTACCGTTTAGCTTTATTTCATCCTTGTTTTGTACCCCATCATCAAAAATCGGCATTATTATGCCGATATAGTTTCATTTCAAACAAATTATTATCATATTTGGTATAAATCGGCAACATAATGCTGGATATTAGCATGGAAAAAATAGGGAAGACCATCCAAGAGCGAAGAAAATTCCTCAAAATCTCACAGGAAGACCTAGCGGATATTGCAGGCATTGCGGAGCGTACCCTTCGGGATATTGAAAAAGGAACCGCAAATCCGGAACTGAAAAGTTTACTGAAACTATGTGAAGTGCTGGGGCTTAAAATTGAAATCGAAGTGATCAAATGAGTAAAGCAGCAGTATATAACAATGAACAATTGGCGGGAACACTCGAAAAAACCGAGGGTGGAGAATACGTCTTTGCCTATGATGAAACGTATAGGAAGGATCCACAAACCTCAGCTATCAGTTTAACATTGCCCAAAACAGACCAACCCTATCGCTCTACAAAACTATTTCCATTCTTCTTCGGATTGTTATCCGAAGGAGTGAACAAACAAACGCAGTGTAGGTTATTAAAAATAGATGAGCAGGATCATTTTAGTTTATTGTTGAGGACTGCCAATGCGGACACCATCGGATCCATTACCATTAAATCAATTGCATCATGATCTGCCCTGGATGTTTCAAAAGTTACAAGGATGGATACTGCACAAAATGTCGCAAGGAATTATTTGATGGAAAAAAAGTAGGTTCGGTGCTGTCATTCAACTCACCATACACCGATACATCAGAAGCGTTTCAGGATCATGCAAAAAAAATATCCATCTCGGGTGTGCAAGTGAAATACTCATTGAGTTTGGAAGACAAGGATTTGGAATTGACAGAAAGGGGAGGGCAGTATATTCTCAAACCTATACCCATTGGTACGTTCAAACACCTGGATCAAGCCCCAGCCAATGAACACGTAACGATGCAAATTGCAAGGCAAGCCTTTAAACTTTCGGTGCCTCCCAATGCATTGATTTATTTTAAAGATAATAGTCCGGCCTATTTGGTAAGAAGGTTTGATCAAACACCAGACAAAAAACTTCAGCAGGAAGACTTTGCACAACTGGCGCAAATGACATCTGAGTCGCATGGCCAAAACTACAAGTATGATTTGTCCTATGAAGAGATTGCAGAACTGATCATCAACTACGTTCCTTCCTATCGTATCGAGATGGAAAAATTTTTTCGGTTGATATTGTTCAACTATGTGTTTTCGAATGGCGATGCCCATCTGAAGAACTTCTCCGTTATTCAATCGGAGCAAGGTGATTACGTTTTAACCCCAGTGTATGATCTGTTGTGTACACGGCTACACGCACCAACTGAATCGGACATGGCGCTTAGCTTATTCAAAGAAGGATTTTCAAAAAGTTATGAAGCCTATGGCTTTTATACTTTTCAGGACTTTTTTGAATTTGGTTTGCGTATCGGAATTAAAGAGACAAGGGTAAAAAAAATTATCAAGGAATTCACCGTTCCCCAAGAGTTGATTGAGGGATTGGTGAGTAAATCGTTCTTAAATAATGACTTGAAAGGTGAGTATCTAAGGCTGTATTTGGATAAGGTGAATAGACTTAAAATGAAAGCGGTATCGTAGGAATAGCCCCTTGTTAGCGTATCTGACAGACACCTGAAATTAGTAGAATTCCCCTAATGATAATTCTCCGCACAATTAGCTACTTGAATAAAACCTACTGTATGAAATGGCCAAGCAAACACGATGCACCAACCTAAGATGATTATTTGGCCATTCCATGTGACCTTAAACAAAAATTATTATCACATGAAAAAAGTAATAATAGTGATTGTGTTGTTGTGTTTAACACTTCCGGGTTGCGATCCCGATATGGCAATCTGTTATGATTGTACCAAAACGAGTACGGTTTATAGCAAGTTTTGTCTCCCTCGTTCGGAAGCAAAAACAAAAAAAGAGAATTTGGAAAAAGATGGATATAACTGTAAGAAGTTTAAACAGTAAAGCTTGAAGATATCATTCGTGACCTCAAGAAGTTCACTTCCGTTAAAATAATTAAAGCCATACATTTCAGGAACTTAGCCCGGAAAGAGTTATATAATGGCGTGCGTTATGTTAATTAGCTTAGGCATCCGGGCCTGCCTGAAGGCAGGCTTACCGAAATCTTCATAGAAAGTTTTTTTCTATCTCTTATCCAACCGAAACTTAATTGCAGTTATGGTTGCACATTCGGTACCGATTTGCTTTCACTAATTGGAAGCTATCAACAACAATAGTATCTCACTGTAATTAAAATTATCTAACGATAGCTAAGCATTATGTTGAATTGCTGATTGGGAAAAGAAAATAACATTAGAGGATATGAAAAATTTGTGTCGTAGGTTGTGATTGCCAACCTAAGGAAACAAAAGCCGCTCTAAAAGGCCGGTTTTTTTGTCTCTATAGGTATTTTGCAACGGAGAGTATGCCGAGTTGTAGATTGAATTATATATTTTTCCATCTTCCTAATCATATAGACGACAGGATGTATACAACCAACATAACCATTTGGAGAGCACTTGCCCTCGCATTCATCATTTATAACTCATCATTTTTCACTAATTCTACGCAAGCGCAGAATTTAGACTCGCTCTGGAACATCTGGCAAGACGAAACGCAGCCCGACACCACCCGCTTAATAGCTATCGGTAACTTTGCCGGGGACGGCTACTTGTATTCAAAACCTGATTCTGCATTTTATTTTGCCCAACTTCAATATGATTATGCAAAAAGCAACGGCCTGAAGAAGTACATGGCATCCGCATTGAGTATGCAAGGCTCGTCATTTTATTTTAGGGGCAATTATCCCAAAGCACTGGAGTATTACAAAAAAAGCCTGGCAAAATGGGATGAGTTGAACAACAAAAAAGGAATAGCTTCTGCACTGAACAATATTGGAAACATCTACAATGTCAAAGGTAATTATCCCAAAGCCCTGGAGTACTACAAAAAAAGCCTGGCGATAAAGGAAAAACAGGGCAATAAAAAGGGAATAGCTTCCTCACAAAACAACATTGGCACCATTTATTTTCGACAAGGCAATTATTCATTAGCCATGGCGTATTACCAAAAAAGCCTGGTGAACTATCAAGAACTGGATGACAAAAAAGGCATTGCCAGTTTACAAGAAAACGTTGGGAGCATTTATGATCAGCAAGACAATTATTCATTAGCCAATGAGTATTATCAAAAAGGCCTGGTGATCTATGAAGAACTGGGTAACAAACAGGGTGTTGCAAATATCTTCTACAGGATTGGAACCTTAAATATTGAGCAGGGCAAATATTCCAAAGGCATGGAATATCTGCAAGAAAGCTTGGCAAGAAATGAAGAAATGGGCAGCAAAGTTGAAATAGCTTCTTTGCTGATATCGTTAGGAAGGTTAAATGGAAGGCAAGGCAATTATCCCAAAGGAGCAGACTATTGCCAAAGAGGGTTGGAGTTGGCTCAAAGTATTGACGTTTTAGAGCAACAAAAAAATGCCTGCAAATGCTTGTACGACAATTACAAAGCCATGGGTAATGGAAACGAGGCCTTAAAGTATATGGAGATGATGCGTGTTGTGGAAGACTCTATCAATAAAGAAGAAACATCCAAACAACTCCAGCGAATGGAGTTTGATAAGCAAGTATTTCAAGACAGCCTAGTTATGGCTGAGAAAGAAAGATTGGTTGAAGAAGCACATAAAGAGGATTTACGCAAAAAGACACAAAACAGAAACATCGCATACGGGATTGGTGGTTTGGTTTTGCTTTTAGCCAGTGGATTGTACAGCCGTTTGCGCTATGTGCGCAAATCAAAATCTGCTTTACAAGTTGAGAAAGATCGTTCAGAGAATCTGTTATTAAATATTCTGCCTGAAGAAATCGCCCAGGAACTCAAAGAAAAAGGCAAATCCGATGCACGGGATTTTGACATGGTCTCTATTCTCTTCACAGATTTTAAAGGTTTCACCGAGCAAAGCTCCAAACTAAGTGCTGCAGATTTAGTCAACGAAATTAACCACTGCTTTGAGGCCTTTGACGGCATTATGGAAAAGTATAGCATCGAGAAAATAAAAACCATTGGCGATGCGTATATGGCTGCTGGCGGTTTACCTGTTCCAACAGATGACTCTGTGAAGAACACCGTTTTAGCTGCGCTAGAAATGCAAGAGTTTATAGTACGAAGACTTCAATCTAAAGTACAAAGAAGCGAACCGGCCTTTGAGATGAGAGTTGGCATTCACACCGGTCCGGTAGTGGCAGGCATCGTAGGCGTAAAGAAATTCCAGTACGACATTTGGGGCGATACGGTAAATACCGCCAGCCGCATGGAGAGTAGTGGAGAAGTGGGCAAAGTAAACATCAGCAAGTCGACTTATGGGTTGCTAAAAGATGATGCTGAATTTGCTTTTGAAAGTAGGGGTTGGATTAAGGTGAAAGGCAAAGGGGAGATGGAGATGTGGTTTGTTTCAAGGAGTTCTTAAAGCCTTACTACCCAGCGAAAAAAGAGAAGCCTAAAGGCGCCCTCTCTTACAAGCAAGATTGGTTTGATGAGCAGTGGGCCCCCAAATTTTTTGACCCATTTTCACAAAGTGGCAAAACTTTTTAGTCAACAAATCCTTAATTCCAATCTGATTTCAACGATTATAGCCACTTCAACTTTACTTTAGGCATAACTTTACTTTAATCGTTACAAACTGCGGGTCAGGAAAAGGTCTTTCGCTACGCTCAGGAAAGTTATATAATGTTTATGCGTTATGTTAACATAGCTTAGGCATCCGGGCCTGCCTGCTCCGCCAACTGGCGGATTCGGCAAAGGCAGGCTTACTCAATCTTCATAGAAAGTTTTTTAGCGTGGGCTTTCGATAACTCAAGCTTTATCACCAAACACTGGACTGGGGCAGCGACACTTATTGGCTGGCTTTGGAAGCGGGAGGGATGTGCGGCTTGACAATGTGTGTTGCTGATAACAGGAAATTATTAACTTGTTAACAGAACAGGCTAAGAAATAAATGTGATCAACAGGCCTCTATATACCATTCTTTTTCTCGCTTTCGCATTCTCTGCGCAAGCCCAGAATATTGTCCATTATAATGGGCAAAATTTTGAGCAGTTTACAATGAATGGAGCGCGTAAGGTTCTCATTGATAGTAAAGGATTTTTGTGGATTGGCACCAATAACGGAGTGGCCCGTTTCGATGGATATACTTATGAGTATTATAAAGAGAACCCACTGGATTCAATAGGATACCAGGGGCATGAAGTATATTCTATTTTTGAAGATCATGCGGGTGGTCTATGGGTTGGCTCTGACCATGGCGTTAATTACCGCTCAGCTTTAGCCAATACCTTCATTCATTATCACATCGATGTTGATCGTATCACATCCATTGTTGAAGATAAGAATTTATCCATATGGACAACAAATGGTTCAAGCCTAATTGAATTATCGAAAAATCAAAATGAAGGAATAACCAGTAGAACATACAAACCGAAAGATGAAAACGTCCGATTAAACAATTTATTTATTACGCAGGATAATCAATTATTAAGTACCGGAAATGGTTTATACGAGATTGAGATAAGGGATCATGAGCTTGTTGTCAACACATGGATAGCGGAAAGATTCCTAAATAATATAGTGCAACTAAAAAATGGAACCTTGTTGGTGGCTTCTGATTCCGGCTATTTTGTAAAGCAACCTGATAAAACTATCGTTGAAAAGAAAATAGAAAAGCCATACAACCGCTATAGCAAGCTTTTTGTTGACAAAGCCGGGTATTTGTGGATGGCCTTTAATTGGGGAATGGGGAGGTCGGAAATCAATAAGGATTATGAGCTTATTGATCCTGAAATTTATCAGACTGGCATGATACGGTCCTTTGCAGAGGATCCATCGGGTAATCTCTTCTTTGCTTCCAATGAGGGATTTCTCAAAAGGCCTTGGAATAGTAGTCAATACAATTTCGTTCCGTTGCCGGAAGGTTTTCAAAAATCGTATGCGTTTAATTTTGTTGAAGACGATAAGGGCCAGATCTGGATAGGGACATTTGATGGACTTCTAACATATCATCCAAAAGAAAAGTATTTTGATACCTACCGGGAAGACTTGAAGAATGATAAAACAATTCCACACCGTTCTATTTTTTCTCTTCTCCGGGATCATACCAATTCAATTTGGATTGCTACTGGAAATGGGGTTGTAAAATACGACACCGCATCCAGGAAATTTCTTCGCGTTCCTGTGGGTGGGTTATCCCATCACCTGTGTGAAGACAAAGACGGATTGATCTGGTTTGTTTCAGAAAATAAACTGTACTCTTTTGATCCCTATCAGTGGAAACTGAGAAATTATGAAAACGTGGGGGAAAAGAAATTTGATGCCAGTCAAATTTATATCGATAGTGAAAATACGCTCTGGCTGACCATTCGAAACGGAGGCCTTCAGGATTATGGAATAAACAAGG
>JAHEMS010000133.1:0-766 GCA_024643595.1 Bacteroidota bacterium | reverse complement strand
GCGCGTGGAAACGTCCTGCTGTCCGAAAAGCTTGGAAGTAATGAGTCCAGGGTGATGATTGAAGATAACCTGGGACGCTTGTGGGTGACCTACACCTATGGCGTGTACATCATTGATAAAAAAACAAGAGCGGTTGTTCAGTTTATGAATACCAACAATTCGTCACTGCTCGTGGATGATGCCTTTGGCATAGCGCGCGATATGTCAGGGTACATTTGGTTAAAGCAGAATCCTTTCGGATCGATTTGTATTGACCCGAAAACATTTAAGGCAGTAGCCCAGCTTCCCAACTGGTTGTTTGGTGGAATGAAAGGCGAAAGAAATCGGTTTGAGCCGGTTAGCGTGACTGCATCGTCAGCAGATGGAAAACTTTTTACCGATGGTCACGGTGACTTCTGCTACTTCTATCCGGATAGCCTTCGTATCAGTAAAGTTCCACCAACACTGGTACTCCATGAATTTAAAATCAATGGAACTGTTTACGGAGGCAACAAGAGATTTCAATCAGAAGAAAACAATGCTGAATTTATTTTTAGTGCACTGCATTTCGACAATCCCAAACTAAACCAGTATTCCTATTTCCTAAGTGGTTTTGATGCCGACTGGAGTCCACCAACCAGCAATCGCGAAGCACGGTATTCAAGCTTACCGGCAGGGAAATACGAATTCTATTTGAAGGCAGCCAATAGTGATGGCATCTGGTCGGAACCAAAACTATTGTCATCGTTTACGGTACTTCCTGTTTGGTGGCAAACCTATACTGCGT
>JAHEMS010000132.1 GCA_024643595.1 Bacteroidota bacterium | reverse complement strand
TTCTCCATGATCGGTGTAGGAATTGCGTGGGCAAGTATCTTATCCATACCCTATGCCATGTTATCCGGATCTCTTCCTGCAGAAAAGATGGGATATTATATGGGCGTCTTTAATTTCTTCATCGTAATTCCTCAAATTGTTGCCGGAACAATCTTAGGATTCATGCTTACGCATCTCTTCAACGGTCAGCCGATTTATATCATTGTCTGTGGTGGAATCTCCATGGGCATTGCCGGCCTGTTAAGCCTTAGCGTGGATGATCGTGATGAAGTCAGTATCAAAAACCATTAAATTGTAAACCTTGAAAAGCCTTATTTTATTCGTTTGCCTTTCCGTAATAATAACCGCTGAAGCCCAACAATACCAACTCCTAAAAAAGACAAACGCTGAAATTTCATTTGTGAAGAAATCTGGTTCGAAAGAAAAATTGGAGAGTTGGTGGAATTCATTTCGATCAGAAAATCAGATTCCTCTCATCGTTGAAGACTCCGTTTATTTCTTTTATCAAGGATATGCAAAATCCGTAGAGTGGATGGGTGATTTCAACGGGTGGGGCTTTCAAAAGGATTTTCTGAATAGAGGAGAACTTATCACAGGTACTGATGTTTGGATTTTGAAGACATCTTTCCCTAAAAATGCGAGGCTCGATTATAAAATTCTTATTGATGGTAAAGATTGGATAATTGATCCTGAAAATAAGTTTCAGCAATGGTCAGGTGTTGGTGGCGGAAGTCCTAACTCGGAACTCCGCATGCCCGACTGGAAAGACGATCCCATTCAATCGGAGCGGAGCAATATTCACAAAGGTACTTTGATAAGTGATGTACTGCTCAGCAGTAAACTACTGGGATACCAGGTTACTTATTCCGTGTATGTACCATACGGGTATACCAATTCAGAAAAACTTCCATGTATCTATATTACCGATGGCTACGAATATTTACACCCTAAGCTTGGTAATACTGTCACCATATTAGACAACCTTATTGAGGATAAAAAAATCAAACCCCTTATAGCGGTTTTTATCGATCATCGATCTCCGATTGACCGATCAAATAACCGTAGAATGCAGGAGTTAGCTATGAATGCAAAGTATCTCGACTTTTTTACATTGGAATTGATACCACAAATTGAAACCGAATATGCTGTCATTCAGGATGCCAAGCACCGCGCCATCATGGGTACTTCGATGGGTGGATTAACGGCAACCTATTTTGCGTTTACGAAGCCTGATGTATTCGGTATGGCTGG
Source organism: Bacteroidota bacterium (assembly GCA_024643595.1). Lineage (GTDB taxonomy): Bacteria > Bacteroidota > Bacteroidia > Cytophagales > Cyclobacteriaceae > ELB16-189. Next base: position 7,234 of record JAHEMS010000132.1, on the reverse strand, counting down.
TATTCAATCCCCTGCCTTTTACACGAGACCGCAAATTTATTCCATCTGCTCCAATCAGGCTGATCCTGAAATGAAAATTTCAATGACCTCTGGCCTTATAAATGATACCAGTTTGGAAAGCCGTAAAATGAAAGATGTTCTTGAATCCAACAGTTGCATATATCATTATAGAGAAGTAAATGAGGGCCATTCGTGGGGAAATTGGAGTCGATTAATTGATGACATATTAATCGACTTATTCCCTCCCAATAACTGAGTTGGCTACGATGACATATAATTAAGGCATTCAATTTGTATAGTTTAGTCCTATGAAATCATTTCTATTTTTAGGTCTTGTTTTTTGCCTGCTGCTTGAATCCTGTTCTTCGGGTAAAGGAGCGTTAAAAAAAGGAGATTATTATGCCGCAGTTTCGCAGGCCGTTTCCCGGCTCAGACAAAATCCGGATCACAAGAAATCCAAAGAGGTCCTAAAAACTGGCTATAGTATGGCCATCGATTATCTCGAGTCTGAAACACAAAATCAAATTGCCTCAAACGCTAATTTCAAATGGACAAATGCTGTTCAGAATTATACCCTCATCAACAATTTATATGAACAGATCCGTACATCACCCGGAGCATTAAAAATTATTCCAAACCCCGTCAACAAATACAATGAATTAAATGAGGTTAAAAGTAAAGCAGCCGAAGAAACCTATGAAGAAGGCATTCAAGCAATGCTCAAAAATACGCGTGAAGATGCCAAACGAGCTTACTTTCTCTTTTCCGAGGCAAATAACTTAATTCTTGGATATCGTGAGTCCATCGAAATGATGGAGCAATCTAAATTTAATGCAACGTTAAAGGTGATCGTGGAACCTACCTTTCAGAATTATAATGATTGGAATTTCGAACCTGTTGTCTTTGGCGTGCGAAATAATCAATTCGTAAGATTCTATACGCCCAAGGAAGCGCAGGACGAAAATCTCCAACAGGTTGATCAATTTGTAAAAGTAACGGTTAATAATTATTCAGAATCAAGACCGAACATCGCCAAACGAGTAGAAACTTTTAAGGATAGCATTAAGGTCAGTGAGAAAACGGTAAATAATCAAAAAGTACCGGTCTACGAAAAAGTTACTGCAACAATGACCATATTTGAAAAATCCATTACTTCACATGGATCGATTACCCTTTATATTAAAGAAGCGGGAAGCAATGCAGCCCTTAGAAATTCTGATATTGTCAGCGAAATACGTTGGGCAGATAAGTGGGCTACTTGTTCTGGAAATTTAAAAGCCCTGTCGGAATCAAACCGGAAAATGTGCGGTACCAAGGAGCCGTTTTTGAATCGCGATAACTTGCGAAATCAAACAAAAAATGATCTGGACCGTAAATTAGCTAACTCACTTTCCGGGTTTTATAGTCAATACTAAGCATGTAATCGCGACGCTTAATCTTGTTTAATAAAACCTTTTAGGTAACAAATTGGTTAAATTGATAATATGAAAAAGTTTCATCTGATAACGCTGCTATTTTTTACTTTTTTCGCGGTTACCGCTCAATCCAACAAACCAAAAATTATGAATGAAGAATTGGAGATCGCTACATTGGGTTCAGGTTGCTTCTGGTGTACCGAAGCATTTTTTCTGAGGCTTAAAGGTGTTGAATCCGTTGTCTCTGGCTATTCTGGCGGAAAAGTTAAAAATCCAACCTATCGGGAAGTATGTACTGGCCTTACTGGACATGCAGAAGTGATCCAGGTGAAATTCAATCCAAAAGTAATTTCCTACGAAGACATCCTTGAAGTGTTTTGGAATACGCATGATCCTACCACATTAAATAAACAAGGGGCCGACGAGGGTCCTCAATATCGATCGGCGATCTTTTATCATAACGAAGAGCAGAAAAAAATTGCTGAGCGGTACAAAGAGCAGCTGGGTAAATCGAAAGTGTATAAAAATTCAATAGTGACTGAAATAACTCCGTTTTCAGTTTTTTATCCGGCCGAAGACTACCACCAGAATTACTTTGCACTAAATCCTAATCAGGGATATTGTCAGTATGTTATTCGACCTAAAGTGGAGAAATTCAATAAACAATACGCTGAAAAATTAAAAAAATGACAATTACATATTAAATCAGCTATTCAATGAAACATATTAATCCTACTGCCGTTATCATTACCAGAGTCTTAAAAAACTCTCATAGGTTTAGGTTTAGGTTACAAATAACCCCTCAGGCGGAGGGGTTTTTGTATTTAATACCACTTTCAATTCAACGAGCCATGTAATATGAAACTAATCAACTTAATCACTTTACTTTTTACGCTTTCCTTGATTGCCTGCGGACAGGATAAGTCAAAAAATATTGCAACAAAAGATCAGTATCAAGTCGATAAATCTGAATCGGAGTGGAAAAGCTCCCTTACTCCAATGCAGTTTGAAGTCCTCAGAAAGAAAGGAACAGAAATAGCCTTTACCGGATCTTTATGGGACAATCACGAAGAAGGAACCTATTATTGTGCGGGCTGTCAACAGGAATTATTCAGTTCACAAACTAAATTTGAATCTGGAAGCGGCTGGCCAAGTTTCTACCAGCCCATTAAAAATGAAGCAGTTGCTGTTGGAACCGATACTAGCTATGGAATGGTTCGTGATGAAGTAGTCTGTAGCCGATGTGGTGGCCACTTAGGGCACGTTTTTGAAGATGGACCAAAGCCAACCGGGCTTCGCTATTGTCTGAATTCGGCAGCTTTAAAATTTGAGAAGAAAAGTAAGAAGTAAACTTACCTTCGTTTGAACAAAAGTAGACCTCAGGCAATAGTCTGAGGTATTTTATTTATTAACTTTTGTAAAAAAAGCGTATGTGCAGACTACTGGCCTATAAAGGGACTTCCATTGTGATTGATCGTCTACTTTACCAACCTAAAAATTCATTAATCAACCAAAGTTTTAACGCTAAGGAAATTGAGGAACCTTTAAATGGTGATGGATTTGGTATCGGCTGGTATACACCCGATATAGCTGATGAACCGGTTTCTTTTGTCTCCGTCAACCCTGCCTGGAGTAATCGAAACCTGCGAAACCTGGCACCCAAAATCAAAACAGAATGTCTGATTGCTCACGTTAGGGCAGCCAGTGTTGGTGAAGTATCCGAATCGAATTGCCATCCCTTCCAGTATAAAAATATATTGATGGCACACAATGGAGGAGTGGAAGAATTTTCAAAAATTAAAAGGCACCTACGGTCTCCGCTGAATGACGAACTCTATAATTGGATCAAAGGCCAGACAGATTCGGAACACATTTTTGCCTCACTCCTCAATCATCTCCATTCTAATCATAAATCTGTTACACCCGATACTGTTGCCGATTCATTTGAAAATACATTTCGTAACATCAAAATTCTGATGGCCAAATATGGCATACAAGAACCGGCTTATTTAAACATGGTGTTTACGGATGGGGATTTCATCGTGGCTACACGTTATGTTTCTGATGATAAGGAAATTCCTTTAACCCTATATCACTCAGAGGGGAGCCGGTATGTCGTGGAAGATGGGATCACCCGATTGGAAGCTCCGAAGGATGACGATGAAGCCGTCTTGATAGTATCTGAAAAACTATCCGATGATAAAGGATGGACGATGATACCCCCCAACCATTTTGTAATTGTAGAAGGGTCATTAAACGTCCGTATCAGGCCGATTAAAGATTAAACTTTTCTTGTACATCACCGATTGCATGATAGCTTCGCATTAAAATTCTATAAGCGTGAATTACGATATTATTGTTATCGGAGGTGGTATAGTTGGGCTTGCCACAGCCTTAAAAATTAAAACCTCCAACCCTTTTCTTAAAATCCTGCTGCTTGAAAAAGAAAATGAGTTGGCAAAACACCAAACCGGTAATAACAGTGGTGTAATTCACTCAGGGCTTTACTACAAACCGGGAAGTTTAAAAGCTAAAAATTGCATCGATGGTTATCATCTCCTGGTGGATTTTTGTAAAGAAAATGATGTCCCGTTCGAATTGTGTGGCAAGGTTGTGGTGGCTACCGATGAGCATGAATTGCCTTTATTGGAAAATTTATTTTTACGTGGTCAGCAAAATGGTCTTCAGCAATTAAAGAAGTTAAATAAAGAAGAACTTAAAGAATATGAGCCCCACGTAAACGGCCTTCAAGGAATCCACGTGCCACAAACTGGAATAGTCGATTATAAGCGAGTCGCTGAAAAATATGGCCAACTACTCCGCGTAAAAGAAGTAGAAATTAATCTTGGAGAGCGGGTAATCAACATTCAAATAGCAGGATCCAGCGTGCAAGTAATGACACAAAAGCAAAGCTATTCTACAAAACTTATCATCAATTGTGCTGGTTTATATTCAGATAAAGTGGCCAGCATGACGGTGAAGGATTTAAATGTGAAGATTATTCCATTTAGGGGCGAATATTATAAATTAAGAAAGGAAAAGGAATATTTGGTCAAAAATCTAATTTATCCGGTCCCCGATCCTAATTTTCCATTCCTTGGTGTTCACTTTACCCGAATGGCTAAAGGAGGCGTGGAGGCTGGACCGAACGCTGTGTTAGCATTTAAAAGAGAAGGATATAGAAAATCAGATATTAGTTTTTCTGAATTAGCTGAGACGTTAGCATGGCCAGGTTTTCAGAAAGTGGTCTCAAAATATTGGCGCACCGGATTTGGTGAGATGTATCGATCTTTTTCAAAAGCATCATTTACGAAGGCCCTTCAAAAATTAATTCCTGAGATTGAGGAATCAGACTTGGTGGAAGGTGGGGCCGGAGTGCGCGCACAAGCTTGTGATCGCGATGGTGGTCTGGTGGACGACTTTTTAATCATTGAAAAAGAGCGCGTTATTAATGTTTGCAATGCCCCCTCTCCTGCCGCTACTTCATCATTAGCAATTGGAGAAACGATTTCCGCTCTTGCCTTGAATCGCGTTAAATAGAGTTAGTGTAATCAATCTATACATTTAGCTGAAATAGCTGTAAAAGGGAACTATACTTTTACCGCAGAAACCTCAATCTCAACTAAATAACCAGGATCAATTAGTGCACTCACCTCCACCATACTCGTGACCGGTTTAATTTCTTTAAAATATTCGCCATGCGCTTTACCAACTGCCTCCCATTGTGAGATATCGGTCACGAAAATTCGGGTACGTAGGACATCCTTCAACTCAAACCCGGCTTGCTTCAATACATTTTCAATCTTTTCGATGATATATTTTGTCTGGCCATAGAAATCTCCTTTGGCAACAACGTTACTACCATCTGTGGCTACTGTTCCCGATACTTCAAGTGTGTTACCAATTTGCACTGCGCGGGAATAACCAACTATATCTTCCCATTTGGCCCCTGTGGAATAATTTTTTCGCATGATCAAAAGATTAATTTTAGAAAAGAAATATACGGATTATGCTTATCTGATTGATATTTCCAATAATAACCATTAATAAAAGAAAATCGTGATGAGTCGGGTTTAAAAACACTTACCCATTATCAAAAACTTGATTATTATTCTGAACTTCGCATATTAGCGAAATCAACCCCATTGATACCATGAAAGAAGTAACTGTTCAAGAATTAAAAGCACTTATGGATGCCGGTGCTGATTTTCAACTGATTGATGTGCGGGAAACGCATGAATATAATTTTTGCAATCTTGGAGGTGAACTTATTCCACAAAGTGAAATCCCCAATCAGGTAGATAAAGTATCTAAAACCAAGCAAGTTATTATTCAATGCCGAAGTGGTGCCCGAAGTGGCAACATGGTGCTGTGGCTGGAAAAAAATTATGGATATACTAATCTTTACAATTTAAAGGGCGGCATCCTGGCGTGGTCGCGAGAAATCGATCCGACCGTTCCAACATATTAAATGCGTCAAAATTTCCCTAAAGGGTTTTAAAGAATGCCTGATTTGGGTGATGTTGATGTGAGTCGCGATTACAATGCGCTATTACTGATTGCTTGATCAATATCCCTCATAATGTCTTGCATATTTTCAAGTCCGACTGAAATACGAATCAAACCTGGTGAAATGCCAACTGCCAGGCGTTCCGCGTCACTCAATTTAGAATGCGTTGTTGAGGCGGGATGGGTAGCAACGGTGCGAGTATCGCCAAGATTAGCTGAAAGCGAAAGCATCTTGAGCGCGTTTAAAAATTTACGTCCCCGTTCAATACCACCTTTTATTTCGAATGTAACGATACCGCCACCGTGTTTCATTTGTTTTTTAGCGAGTTCGTATTGAGGATGTGATGCAAGAAAAGGATATTTAACTTTCAGCACTTCTTGGTTGGATTGTAAATAATTAGCTAACTCCAATGCATTCTGACAATGACGGTCCATTCTCACCGCGAGTGTTTCAAGACTTTTTGATAATACCCAGGCATTAAATGGTGACATCGATGGCCCGGTATGGCGAGCAAAGAATCGAACTTCTTTGATCAACTCCTTCTTGCCCAATACAGCTCCACCAATAACCCGTCCTTGACCGTCGATAAATTTTGTCGCCGAGTGAGTGACCAGGTGCGCACCCCATTTAGCCGGATTTTGTAAGTAGGGTGTTGCAAAACAATTATCTACGTTCAAAATCAAATTATACTGGTTCGCCAGTTTGCCCAACCACTCCAGATCAACAATATCCAACGCAGGGTTAGATGGTGTTTCAACAAAAATCATTTTAGTGTTGGGCTGAATCTTGCTTTCCCATGATGAAGGATCCGCCAGGTCAGCATAGGTATGGGATATATTGACTTTTGGAAAAATTACATTGAGAATTTGATGGGTAGATCCAAATACTGATCGGGACGCTAATACATGATCGCCCGATTTTAATAACGAAGCCATGCTGATGTACATCGCTGCCATACCGGAAGCAGTGGCAATACCATCTTCGGTTCCTTCCAGGAGGCATAGCTTTTGAACCAACTCCGTATTGTTAGGATTCGAAAAGCGCGTGTAAATATTTCCTGGGATTTCATCCGCAAAGAGGGCCCTGGCTTGCTCGGCATCTTCAAATACAAAACTTGAAGTAAGATAAAGAGGCACTGAATGTTCGCGAAATGATGTTCGCTCGCTCTGTGTTCTTATGGCATCCGTTTCAAAATTTCTCTCTTCCATTATTATTAACTAATAATTTCAAAACTGTAAGTAACCTTGGCCGTCTTCTCTAATGTCTTCGCTACAGAACAATACTTATCCACTGATAACTGAACTGCACG
>JAHEMS010000131.1 GCA_024643595.1 Bacteroidota bacterium | reverse complement strand
ATAAAGATATTACTGTAGGAGCGGGTTGGGCCGGAAGCATTGATGAAGTAGGTTTTAAAGGAGAAATGCAATATTTCGCAGCCCGTGATCAAACTCCATCGCAATTCAACGCAGTAATGGAATGGGATTATATGTTTGCCAAAGGATGGTACATCAACGGAAGTTTTTTGTGGAACAATCAGGGCTTAACGAAGCCAGTGGATGATTGGACCAAAGTGAATTTCAATTTATCTCCAAGAAATCTGATGCCTACACAATACAACGTATTATTGAATACTTCAAAAGACATCACCCCGCTATTAAGGGCAAGTCTTGGAATGGTTTACACACCAGGTACACACATTGCCATTGTACTACCATCCTTCCAATATAATTTATCAGATCGATGGGATATAAACCTGGTATGGCAATCGTTTTATGGGGAAATGAATAATTCCTTTCAGGCTGTTACCTACAGGGTATTCTTGCGCGCGAAGTGGAATTTTTGATTTGTTTATTTGAATAATACGGGAACAAGATAGAAGGTTGATAGATGAAGTTGGAGCTTGTGTTTTTCTAAAATTATTAAGAAACAGGAATCCCAGAATTTTATTTTACGTGTAGACTCCATTCAGCGATCGCGTTCATATAATCATTCAGGCATTGGCTGCTAAACAATTCGAGTTCCCTGGGTGAACTATCTGCACTCAACAAATCGACTTCTTCTTTAAGAAATCTTTCCTGCATCGCTTTTCGTTCTGTTTCAATAATTAATTTTCTTCTTTTGTAATCTTTGCCTATCCAGCGATGTAGTTTCTCGGCACGCCACCATAGTGAATGATCTTGCTGTGCCGATGGTGGTATTAATTCATGCATTGATTTTGTATCAAAAAAGAAAGGGACATAAATGGAAAGACATGGATGGGATGAACCGGTAAGCCAGATCGTATGAGGTTGAGTTGACCTGATTTCGGCCACCATGCTGCCGGTGGTATTGCTGGGATTTATCAAACTGGTGGCATGCATACATACTGATCCGGTGTTGGCTCTGGACGGCTTAAAATGATCATCATCCAGGTTATGCGTTTGAAGAATGCGAATGTGGTCGGCAACACTCAATTTCCCTTCCCGTTGTCGACTCAAGGACGTAGTACAGCTTTGTCTTGTGGACGCTCTTCCCATGCGCGTGTAAAACCAGTCGCTATAGACGCTTTGAAAACTAAATGGTGTTCCATTTTTCCACCAGCCATTGCTCTGGGCAAATGATTTTGCGTTCGCGCTGATTTTATCAGCATCGCAGATGCTAAGTTTGTTGGAAATACTATGGATGTCCTTTACTTTTTTTGCAGCCCACTGCTTCCCAGCAGTTTCAAGTATCCATGAATGATGTTTATCAGCTAGCAGAAAACTGTTATGATAGAAGAAGTTTTTATTTTTATATCCACCGTTTACGTCCTGACCATATTGTTCTAATAATGCGGTGATGCAGGTGATTGCTTCATCTGCATTCTTGCTGCGCTCAAGACCAAGCCGCAATAAATCCATTCCAGTTAGGCCCCGATTTTCTTTACTGAATTTTACTTTGGTGAATACTGCTTCGTTGCCAATGACAAGACCATGTTCATTCGCCCCCATTTCAGCACCCCACATCTGAAACGGTTTTGACAAGATACATTCAAATGTTTCGGTCACCTGTGGGATTTCAAGGTAGGTGCATTTCAGATATTTTGTATCAGGTTGAACGCGTGGTAAATGAATAATAGCCTGAGCTTCCTCAGGTTCACGATCTGAGTTTTTAGCAAACAACAAGTTTCCATTTTTAGTTACCGATGGAAGAGCTACCAGGGTATCACACATTATTTTTTAATTACAGAGGCCATTGCAGGTATTATAATTTAAATCAGGGAAACCGGGCTTATATTGTTAAGGTCTTACAATTTGTAAATTAGCCAGATGTCCATTAATGATATTTATTTCATCCGCTGTTAATTCAATGTCTCCGGCTTTAGCATTGGCGACCGCTTGTTCAGCATTTCTTGCGCCTACCAGCGCGATGGTAATTCCCGGTTGCGCTAATGTCCAACTTAAAACGAGCTGGCTTGTGGTAATATTTTTCGACTCAGCAATCGGTTTTATCTGAGCAAGAAAATCATTGACCCGCCTGATATTCTCGTCATTAAAATAAAACAAGTTGGCCCGGTGATCGCCATTGGTAAATGGATACCCAGGTTTCATTTTACCGGTTAACAGACCGCGCTCCAATGGACTATATGCCAGGATTGCTTTATGATGTTGAATACAATGAGGCACCACTTCTTTTTCAATTTCTCTCTTTACCATGCTATAAGGAACCTGATTTGAAATTACGGTAGCACTCTTTTCAGCTTCTACCATCTGTTCAGTATTGTAGTTACAGACACCGGCATATCTTACTTTACCTTGTTCAATTAGTCGTGAAACTGTTTCCATGGTTTCAGAAATAGGAGTGGTGATATCGGCCCAATGTATCTGATAGAGATCAATGTAGTCTGTTTTGAGTCTTCTTAGGCTATCCTCGCATTCTTTTATAATACTTTCACGACCAGCATATTTGTAGATATCAATATCATGGCCATCATTGTCTTTACTTTTGAAATGAAATTCACCTTTCTTCAAATCCCAGCGCAATCCGTACTTCGTGATAATTTGGATTTTATCACGGGGAATTCCCATAAGCGCTTCGCCAACGATCTCCTCACTTAAGCCTTGCCCATAAGCGGGAGCGGTGTCAATTGAAGTCACACCTACCTGATATGACTCACGGATGGCGCTAATAGCATCTTTACGTTCAGTGCCGCCCCACATCCAACCGCCTGCCGCCCAGGCACCAAAAGTTATCACCGAGAGTTCTAAGTCCGAATTACCTAATTTTCTGTATTGCATATTGATTTAATTACCTGTTTGATTGTTGCTAATTTATAAAAATGTTTGAAGGTCTGATGCTCGTTTTATACCATTGATCCAAGTAAGAAGTGAAGGTGGTCGAGAAATGGTGTAAATGTTATCTATAGAACTCATTTTTTCAGTGATCAATTCGAACTATTTAATCATTACTTAAAAACAAATACTCCAGATTCCCGCGCGCTCAGATTTTTCGGTGGGGATCAAGTGGCCTTCTTTGATAAAAAAAGGTTGACCATCAGTTCCTAAATCCCATAACTCTCCGCGCAAAAACACATTTACACCAATGACTGCATGAGTATTCTTTATTCTACCTGGCAGGGCATATTTTATCCATGCTTCGCGCTCGCTGATTTTACGAACATCGGTTGTGTCAACATCACTGGGCGAGCTAATTCCATCATAGCCATTCCAAATGGCAGCCATAGTATTGTTACCAGCACAATAGGAATTCACCAAAACCACTTCAGCATTAAGTTGATTGATGCGATCATAACTTTGCGGATACCACGAATCAGCACATACCAATACGGTGGTTTTTCCGATGGATAAATCAAATACGGGTAGCTCCTCGATGGGATAAGAAGAAACGAATGGTAATTCACTCTTTATTGGAAATGATTTCCTGATGATATGTTGATCGATTTTACCATTTGGGTAAAAGATGAAACTTGTATTATAAAGTGGTTGCGATGAATCGGTAATAATTTTATTTTCTTTAAGTGAAGGCCCTGGCAAAACGATCGAGCCGGCGTTGATGGTTACTCCATAGGTTTTGGCAAGTTCTATAAAGGCATTGCCATAGATACTGGCCATGGTTTCACATTTCATTCTGAAAATGGTGGCAGCCACAAAATCTGATTCGTTGTGATGGTTGAAAGTGGACTTCACAAAACTGAATGGATTACTTAACACCATAATTGCCATGGCACCCGCAATCGTATTTGCTTCAGCTACTGATGTTTTCTCTTTATTAATAACAAGCCATGTTCCCACGTATTCTGGTAAAAGAACAACTGTATTATTTTTAAAATACCCTTCCCGTTTGGCGGCTTCAAAATAGGTTTTCAATTTTTCAAAGAAATGCTTACTGCTTAAGTAATCGGTAGAAACCATGTAGGGTTGTATGCCTACAATATTTCGTTCGCACGTGGAATAGGGTGTAATACTTTCACTAATATCCAGCGCTGAGTCAGGTTCGTGCCATTCTAGATTTCTACCAACCTGAACCCAAGCTAACCACACCAATAGCATAACAATGAAAAGAAGTAAAAACTTTCTCATGAGGCAATCAGTATGTCATTGGCAGCTCGTTCTCCAGCCCTTACGGCGCCTTCAATGTAACCATACCATATCGAAGAGGTCTCCGTTCCCGCCCAATAAATGTGGTCGGTAGGTTTTGCCAATGCATCTTGAAAATTCGTCCAAGCTCCGGTAGGATAATATGCTGCGTAGCAGCCTTTGCTCCATGCTTCATCAGCCCAACAATGGTCGATATATTCAATTGGTTTGGAGGCTGTTTCTCCAAAATATTTTGAGAAGTTAATTAATGCGATAGTCTTTCTTTCATCCTGATCCTTTGAAAAGAATTCGCGGGCACGATCGGCGATGCAGAACCCTAACAAAACACCGTAGCTCGAATCGGCGGGTGAGGAGTCGAACAACGTTTGGAAAGGAGCATGTTCATCCGATACAACTTGTCCACTATATCCCTGGTCGCGCCAGAAGGGTTTGTCATAAACACCCAGTACCTTACCAACAATACCCATTGATAATTTCTGAATCAATTGTGTTTTATACAACGGTAGTGCTGGAGTGAATTCAATTGCTGAAATCAGAACAGGGGGTATGGTAATAATAACATTTTTTGCATCGTAGGAAAAATGATCCCCCTTCACGGTTACATAATCTTCGTATTGTATGATTCGCTTAGCTGGACTATCGAATCGAATAGATGTCATGAAAGACTCAGCGATACGCTCGGCTAAAGTTTGCATTCCGCCGTTGATCCGATGTTGTTGGGCGCCATCCTGAATACTTAAAAGATTATTAAGATTTGTGCCAGATCGAATATAAAACAAGGCATGCAATAAAGAGACTTCATTGAGTTCGCAGGCATAGACTGTTTCCAGACCAGCTCGCACTACTTTAAAGCAGTTACTGGTAAAACAGTTTTTACGTACAAAAACCTCAAGACTTACTGCATCCCATGCTTTCGCTTTTTTAGCCGTCCATGGGGAATGTATGGGGATCTCTTTTGCCAGGCGTTCAAGTTTTTTTAACAGGAAATCAATATTGATTAATGAAGCTACGTCCATCTTTGGAATTAAACCGGTGTAAGTTCGCACCGTTTTATTGAGATCAAGAATGTTCTTCCCCTGGTTGTAGGTTTCATACCAACTTACATTATATTCCTGAGCAAGTTCATACATCCGGTCTTGGGTAGGACCAATCCACTGGCCACCAACATCAACGTATTTGCCATCTTTAAAATGTTTGGTATGCGTACGACCGCCCAAACGTTCCCGGGCTTCCAGTAGGATAAATTTCTTGTCGGCCTTGTGTAAAATTCGGGCCGCGGCAATTCCCGAAAATCCGCCACCGATGATAATGGTATCGAGTTGGTCTGACATAGCTATGTTTAGGCAATAAATATAGCGATGTCCTGTATATTCTCAGGCCCTGGTTATTACCTCTTTTGAACCAGCCTTAACACTTGTTGTGTCTTGTTGCCCCTGATGATCAGAACATAGTCATTGGAATTCAATGCAGGGTTATCGAATGTCCACTCATAGAAAGTATTGGCTTCCACTTTCTGCTCAAGCAGTTCAGAAACTTTAGTGCCTACCATGTTGTAAAGTTCCACCTTAACAACATCATTTGTTTTCGCTTTATAGGTTAACGAAAATGACTTGGTAAATGGATTTGGATAAACCGAAGCGATCTCTAATACACGTCCTGATTCAGTTGTTTTCGAAGCAGCCTCGATGCCGGCACTGGTTTCTTCTTCCATAATCAGATCGCAACCATTTTTCACATACACAATGGAATCTCTTACCGTAGTATTTTTCTTACTCATATCATGGGGAACTTCTACTACAAATTCTGCTGTCCCGATATTATCATGCAAATCCTTAACGGCAAGGGTTATAACATAAACACGTCCATTGCCATTTCCAGAGCGCTCGGCTAATAATTCACTAGAATGGCAATCATCAGCGATAATAATATCGTCTGTTGTATTTCCGTCACCTTTCCCGTTGTTGGGTTCATCACTGCCGATCTCATCAATAATAATATCTTCAATGGTAATGCCGCCACAATTGTCGGTTACGGACTCGATATAATCTTCAATGACAATCTCATGATGTTTGTGATTGGCTGGCCACAAGGTTGTAGTTTCTTTCTTTTTCAATGTGATCACAGGGAGTTCCACATCTTTGACCGTAATGAGTATGCTGCAGCTGCTGACGTTGCCCGCGGCGTCTGTTACGGTATAGGTTTCGGTTGTCTCTCCCACAGGAAAGAAGGCGCCACTGCCTAATCCTTCGGTTAACTCAGTGATGGCTCCTGGACAATTATCAGATCCTACAGGGGCTTCATAGGTAACAATGGCTCCACATTCCCCTGGATCATTATCCATCTCAATATCCTCAATGCAAGTAATGGTCGGATCTTCCTGGTCTTCAACAGTAACCGTAAAGCTGCAAATTGAAACATTGCCTATGGTATCACTAAGTTCATATTTAATCGCTGTAACGCCGACCGGAAAAAATGCACCGGGTTCAAGTCCTTCAACTTGTTTCACAGTAACCTTATCAGAACAAGTATCCTGGCCCGTGGGCAGATCAAAGGTGACAGTAGCACCGCATTTACCCGTTTCATTCGCCACCAGGATGTCTTCAGGGCATGTGAGAATTTCAGGACCGACATCGTCGTATTTAACTTCTACAGAAACACAGGTTGCAGTTTCGCCTACACAAGCACCAGTTCCACGAACATAGTAGGTTGTCGTTTTATCGACTTTTACTTTAAGGGATGTACCGGTTCCAAGTGACTGCCCTCCACAACTATCCTTATACCAGGTCCATGCAGTGGCGTTGTTCAATGTTCCAACAACTTCTAAGGTAACTTCAACATTCGGGCAGAAAGTCCCACCTCCTTTAACTTCAGTTATAACCGGAAGATTACACGTTGTTTGTGCGAACGTAAAGGTTGAGATGGAAACAAGAAATAAGACGGAGAGTAGAATTTTATTCATGGTTGATAATTAGTGTATGCAGCTTGGTCGAAATTGAACCATAAATTAACCCAATGACATGTATTTTTACAATGACTTTCGTCACTATATGATGCACATATTCAGGTCTTTAACGGGTAATCAAATGCTGCCCCGCCAAAATTGAATAAATTGTCCACTTTTGATTATAGTCGAATTACTACCTTAGTCTTTCGACCGCGTTTGTCACCGAATCAATCTAACTACATGAAACTATATTTCTTCCTGTTTTCCTCATTGTTCCTTGTTACATCCTGTAATAAGGAAGCACAAACCGAAGCAACTTCATCTAAAGCGGTAACGCTTTCGAAAGAACAGCTGAAAGATAAAATTATGGGTGGCTGGGCCGGACAAACGATTGGCGTGACCTTTGGGGGCCCCTATGAATTTCGTTTTCAGGGTGCATTCATTGGAGACTATCAACCATTACTTTGGTATGATGGCTATTTGAAAAAAACGATGGAAAATACTCCAGGTTTATATGACGATCTGTATATGGACCTCACATTCGTGGATGTCTTTGAAAGGTATGGGTTGAATGCACCGGTTGATTCCTTCGCGACTGCCTACGCTAACGCAGGTTATGCGTTGTGGCATGCCAACCAGGCTGGCCGCTATAATATTTTGAATGGCATTGGAGCCCCGGCTTCCGGGCATTGGATAAATAATCCACATGCTGACTGTATTGACTATCAGATCGAAGCGGACTTTTCGGGATTGATGAGTCCTGGAATGCCCAACACGGCTGCGGAGATCGGTGACAAGATCGGACATATCATGAATTATGGCGATGGCTGGTACGGTGGAGTTTTTGTTGGTGCTTTATATGCGCTGGCATTTACCTCCGATGATATTCCGTATCTCGTGGAGGCCGCACTGAAAACCATTCCAGTGCAAAGTGAATTTCATCAGTGCATAAGCGATGTGATTAAATGGCATAAGCAATACCCTTCTGACTGGAAACAAACCTGGTTAGAAGTAGAAAAAAAATGGGCTGGTGATGTGGGTTGTCCCGATGGCGTATTTCATCCCTTCAATATTGATGCGAAGGTTAATGCCGCCTATGTAGTAATGGGTTTATTATATGGTAATGGTGATTTCACTAAAACATTGGAGATCGCAACCCGTACAGGGCAGGACGCTGACTGTAATCCATCGTCAGCAGGGGGATTTTAGGCACAATCATCGGTTATAAAAATCTTCCGGCCTATTGGAAGATGGGGCTGAAGGAGGCAGAGGATATTGATTTTAAGTACACCACCATTTCGTTGAATGATGTGTATGGCATTGGATTC
>JAHEMS010000130.1 GCA_024643595.1 Bacteroidota bacterium | reverse complement strand
CAGCCCTACGGGTGGTGTATCAATGATAATAAACTCATAGTATTTTTTTAACTCATTCAAAAACTCCGTAAATTCTTCATTCGCTAATAGTTCAGAAGGATTTGGCGGATGTGGGCCAGAGGGAATAAAATCAAAATTTTCCAGCGAAGTATGAATGACGCATTCCTGCCACGTATTTTTTTTAATCAGGATTGTGCTCATGCCTTTGCCGGAATCACTGCCAGTCGGGTATTTATCATTTTTTGGTTTTCGCATGTCAAGATCAACCAATACTACTTTTTTTCTTGAAAGCGCCAGTACACCTCCCAGGTTAACAGCCAAAAATGATTTTCCCTCTCCTGAAATAGTAGACGAGATCGAGATTACCTTATTAGGTTCACCAGATGAAAAAAAATCAAGATTAGTGCGTAATGTTCGGATGGCCTCACTCACCACTGATTTCGGATTATCAATAACATGAAAAATTGTTTCCGTGGCATGATATGAAATGGGAATGGCTCCGAGAATAGCAACCTCAGTTCCATTCTCTAATTCTCTAAGGCTTATAATTTTATTATTGATAAGGTATAGAAAGCCAATAAAAAATATATTCAAGACTATCCCTGCAACAAGGCCTATAGCAATAATCAGGTTTTTCTTAGGAGATATGGCTATAGTGGGTAGTGTAGCGGATGATAATATTTTAAAATCAGGCGTACTTCCTGCCTGAGCGATTTCAAATTCAGCTTTTGATTTCATCATCGATAAATAGAATTCCTCATAAAGCTTATAATAGCGTTGATTTTTAGTGTACTGCGTATTCTTATCAGGCATCTGAATAAACTTCTTTTCTAGTGCTTCTTTTCTTTTATTGATATCACTGAGCAGGGTCAGCCACTCTTTTTTTATCGTCAGCAGTTGATTGAATAAATTGTCTTTTAATGACATTAGCTCTTGTTCTTTTTGTCGATAGGCAAACGTGTTTTCATTATAGGCTAACAATAGTTTATCTCGCTCATACGTGATTTTTTGAAGCTCCTCCATATCTCTACTAATTGAAATAGGAAATGACCGTATAAACGATAAACTGACTGCTTCATTTCGCTGTAAATCATCAATGACCGTGTTTAACTCAAGTAATTTCTTGTTCAAATCGTAACGTTGCGAGTCGATTTTGTTGATTGTACTTATGGTTTTCTTTAAATCAGCAGTAAGGTCGTTGCTTCTATTTTGTAGGGTAAAGTCTTCAAAGTAATCTTCAAAGTTTTCAATTCTTTTTTCAATCTGCACTAACTCATTATTTAACCATTCAATTTTTTGAATGTTAGCCAGATTTTTCTGCCTGTTGCTATGCAGTATATACAGTGAATCAATTTTATTGACCAGGTCATGAGCCTTCAAGGCATTGTGATCCACAAAGGAAATGCGAATTGTGTTCGCGATAGAATTAAGGGGATCGACTTTTAGATTATTAGATACATAGTCAATTAATTCCGCTTGACTATTCAATGTGAAAAAGTAATGATTGCCATCATTTTCCTGGAAAATCGATGTCTTGGTAAGTATAATTTCAGTGCCATCGAAGCTTAACAATTTTCCAAAAGATCCAGTTACTTTTTTCTCGTTTTCATCAATGCGTAATTCAAATTGTTGTCCATTTGAAGGTTCAACATGAATGGGGATGTTATAATGGATATTGTTGATTTTAAGTGGGGAAACAATAAACGGAGACCGTTTATACATCTCATCGATAAGTACTTTTCCCAAACTGAAATAACTTACCTTCAAATTCATGGAATCAATCAGCTTACTGATGAACAGCTTTGACTTCATCTGTTCGATTTCACCTGATACTAAATTTATTGATTGATCTTCTATAGCTGTTTTTATACCAAGGTCAGTAGCATCTCGTTTCACATCCAATTTTAGTTCTGATGCAGACTCAAATAGATCGCGTGTATAGCGCAAAAAAAGTATGCTGGTAAAGTTTGAAGCCAGGAATATGATTAAGATCCAAAATATATTCTTCTTAAAAACAATGGCTAGTTTTTCGAAGTCAATTCCTTCAATGCTATGGGATAAATTTTCTAAATTAGCTTGTTGTTTCAAGTCGAAATTAATTTAAGCTACTTATCACCGTAATTAAGGTAGCTAGTGATACCAACATACTCATTAACCCATAGTAATCACGCAAACCCTCACTAAACGGTCTTCTAACGGGTTCTACATAAACGATATCCCCAGAGGCGATTAACATATTTCCGTTTTGATATCCTTCAATAGTACTGAAATCTACTTCGTATACTTTGTCACCCCGTATCAACCGCATGTTTTGAGCTTTGGCCTCTTTATCTAGCCCCTTGGCTAAAGCAAGTACTTCTACAAGCGTAGTATTTTCATTTTCAAGAGGGATCACCTGACCCCCTAAAGCACCTAATACAATGACGCGTTTATTAACAAAGGAAAGTTGGACAAAAGGCTGCTTAAAAAACTTAGCATATTCTTTCTCTAAAACATCTTCTGCTTGCTTTAATGTAAGACCATCTAATTTTATCTCGCCTACGAGTGGTAATTTAATTACTCCATTAAGATCAATCAGGTATGTTGGTTTATTTTCACCCGTTGATTGTGTGTTCTGAATAGTTTTACTGAGTTCTGGATTTGTATCAATCAATCGTTCACCTCCATTTGAATACACTTCGATACTAAGTCTATCATTTTTTATAATTTGGTAGTTCTTTTCTGCCACTAACGCCTCTTTCTTTAATTTTTCAGCACCTGCAGTTTCCGTGGATTTAAACATGATATTCTGCTTATAAGAAGCACACGAACTCATGAACAGAATAAGGATGAAATAGATAGTACGCACAGACCGATAATTTATCGTGTGAAGTTACTGATTTTTAATAAATACAACGTGAGGAAAACAGTTTGTAAACGCACGCTATACGGCCTTGCGAAGGGTATTTAGTTCCATTAGATATTTCTCAATAACGAGCTTTTCGTCAAACTCGACTTCAATTTTTTTACGACCATTTTCTCCAAATGCTTTAAGCCTAGCATCATCCAGGCTTGACATATTTTCCATTTTTTTGGCCAGATCGTCTGCATTCCTGATTTTACACAATAATCCGTTAAAATTGTTTTCAACTACATGATGGCAACCTGGTACATCGGTTGCTATTATTGGCTTTGAGGAGCTTGCTGCCTCCAAAAGCGTACGAGGCGTACCCTCACGGTAGGAAGGTAGAACGATGCAGTCAGCTTGTTGGATAAATGATCTCACATCGTCCGTGGTTCCAAGGTATTCTACAACACCTGTTGAAATCCATTGGTCAATCACGCTTAGTGGAATGCCTCTTTGATGCTCCGGGTCTTTTGCTCCTAAAAGTTGAAACCTGGCATTAAATCCCTTTTGTTTGAGATTTTCAATAGCTTGTATATATTCTAATATGCCTTTATCGGTGATCAGTCGGGAGATCAGTAAAAATGTGAACACATTGTTTCTATTGAATTCCATTGGCTTAAACCGATTGAGGTCAATGCCAGATCCAGGTATCAGATCCGCGGTTTTATGCGATATAAGCTTTTTATCTAAAAATAAATTCAGGTCGTCAGAGTTCTGAAAGAATACCTTTTTAGGAAATTGGAAGGCGAGTTTATAGAGTGTCATGGCTATTGCCGATACCAGATTATTTTTTAGAAAAACCGTACCTAATCCACAGACATTATTAATAGTCGGTATTTTTAATATCGATGCCGCGAGGGTTCCATATACATTGGGCTTTATCGTGAAATGAAGAATAACATCAGGTTTTAGTTTTCTATAGATGTTAAAAAGCTCAAAAAACAGGGCTGTATCTTTTATGGGATTCACTCCGCGGCTATCCATGGTTACATCATGATGAATACAGCCAGCATCTTTCAGAAAATGAGTATAATTATCGTGAGGAGCAATCGTATGAACTTCATATCCTTTATCAAGGAGTGTCTTTACAAAATTCATCCTGAAATTGTAAATGTTCCAAGATGTATTTAATACAATCGCTAACTTCATTGGTTATACTTCCGGACCCCAAAAGTCACACGGAAGAGGTTAAGATTAAAGACTCGAACAACTAACTCAAAAATGGCATTTTTTTTTTAAGTATAATACTCTATCTCCCAGATATTGAAAAGTAACCTGAAAATTGACCTAACAATCCTTTATGTTTGAATTTCAAAGAAAAATATGGGTATAAAGAAGGCGATTTTGGTAGCATTGGCAGAAAGGGACAGGCCAGAACTTACAGATGAGCATTTGGATGAATTGGCTTTTCTTGCAGAAACTGCTGGAATAGAAACAGTTAAGAGATTTGTGCAAAAATTGCCTCATCCAGACGTGCGCACTTTTGTAGGAAAAGGAAAACTGGAAGAAATAAAACAACAGGTGGAATCAAAAGATGTTGACAATGTTATTTTTGACGATGACTTAAGTCCATCTCAACTGCGAAATCTTGAAAAGGAGTTTAATTCTGGTGAGAAAAAGGAATTGAAAGTAAGGGTTTATGATAGGAGCTTGCTCATTTTGGATATTTTCTTAATGAGAGCCCAAACAGCCCAGGCGCGCTCGCAGGTGGAACTTGCGATGAATCAATATCTGTTGCCCCGACTTACCCGAATGTGGACCCACCTTGAGCGTCAGCGTGGAGGAACAGGCACACGCGGTGGCTCAGGTGAACGAGAGATTGAGACTGACCGGAGAAATATTCGTTACCGGATTTCGCTCCTCAAAGATGAATTGGACAAAATAGACAAGCAAAGGAAGACTCAGCGAAAATCTCGCAGCAATGTGGTGCGGGTAGCTCTGGTAGGGTATACTAACGTTGGTAAATCCACACTTATGAATTTGCTTTCCAAGTCATCAGTTAAGGCTGAAAACAAATTATTTGCCACCGTTGATTCTACGGTTAGAAAAGTGGTGATTGGTGACATACCTTTTTTGTTATCAGATACAGTGGGTTTTATCCGGAAGCTACCACATCATTTGATAGAATCATTTAAGTCAACACTGGATGAAGTACGAGAGTCCGATATATTGCTTCATGTGGTCGATATTTCTCACCCTTTCCATGATAATCATATTGAAGTAGTTAAGAATACCCTTGCCGAACTTGGGGCAGGAAACATCACAACCATTTTGGTTTTGAACAAGATTGATTTGGTGGAAGCAAATGATGAAGTTAAGTTGGAGGATCTTACGGGATATTATCGGCAACATGGATTCGAAAAAGTTGTTTTTATTTCTGCTCATCGAAAGGATAATATTCATTCTCTCCGAAAAATACTTTTTGAAGAAGTGAAGAAAAAGCATCTAAATATATACCCTAACTATGTGGAGGGCAGGGAATTTGTTTTTGAATAAAATTATCTTAGATAAGAAATAGGTCAAATCTGAAATGACTTCTTATCAATTTCATACGGATGGGTTAAATGATCAACAGGTTCTCGATGCTCGAGCACGTTATGGATTGAATAAAACAGACACCATAAAAGAAAATGGTTTAATAATAGCCACCAAAAATCTATTTAAGGAGCCCATGTTCCTGCTCCTCTTGGCGGCTTCAACGATTTATTTCATTAGTGGAAAGGTAGGTGATGGTGTTTTCATGTTAATAGCTATTGTATTGGTAGCTGCCATCTCTTTTTATCAGGAATCCCGAAGTCGAAATGCACTTGATGCATTGCGAAAACTTACCCAGCCATACAGCAAAGTCATTCGAAATGGAAAGGAAGTAGAGATTCCGAGCGAAGAAATTGTGCTGGGAGATTACATCATAGTAGAGGAAGGCAGATCAATCCCTGCAGACGGGATAATCATTCATGCAAATGACTTTTCTGTGAACGAGGCTATTATCACTGGTGAATCAATGCCAATCAGTAAAAATCAGGAAGAATTGAATCAGGTATATCAAGGTACTGCAGTGATGGGGGGACTTGCCATCTGCAAGGTTGATGCCATTGGCAACCAAACCAGGCTCGGAAAAATTGGATTGAGTCTCGAACAAATTGAAGAAGAGGATACTCCACTTCAAATTCAGATAGACAACTTCGTAAAGAAGATGGCCTTGATAGGTGTTATTATCTTTTTCATTGTATGGGTGATAAACTTTTTTAACTCTGGAAATTTTCTCGATAGCCTGTTAAAATCACTAACCCTGGCGATGAGTGTTTTGCCTGAAGAGATACCGGTTGCGTTCACCACTTTTATGGCGCTAGGAGCCTGGCGGTTAATGAAGCTTGGAATTATTGTGAAGCAGACAAAGACGGTTGAAACGCTGGGAAGTGCAACGGTCATATGTGTTGATAAAACAGGAACGATCACCGAAAATAAAATGACTCTTGTCAAATTATATGAGCACTCCAATAAAAAGGTCTCCAGCGCATTTGATGTTAGCAGTGCCGCTGAAAGAGAACTTATCCGGCTTGCTATGTGGTCCAGTGAGCCAATTCCTTTTGATCCTATGGAAGTTGCCCTGCATGAAGCGTATTTGAAAAATGTTTCCTTCGATGAGAGGGCGTTATTTAAATTGATTTTTGAATATCCTTTGGAAGGACGACCACCCATGATGACACACATCTTTGAAGATGATTTGGGTCATCGTATCATAGCCGCCAAAGGTGCCCCCGAGGCAATAATTAATGTTTCAGATTTATCAGAAATTGAAAAAGAGGAATTGGAAAGAATTATTAATCAGTTTGCTTCAGAAGGATATCGGGTTTTAGGTGTAGGAATGGCAGAATTTGAAGGAAGGGATTTTCATCTAAAGCAACATCACTATTCCTTTCGGTTTATGGGTCTGGTCGCCTTTAGCGATCCTCCAAAGAAAAATATTAATTTAGTCCTGAATGCATTTTATAAGGCGGGCATTCGTGTGAAAATGATAACAGGCGATAATGCGGCAACGGCAATTACGATTGGAAAGCAGGTAGGATTTCGCGGAGTGGAAAATACGCTTAGTGGGGAAGCGCTTATGTTAATGAATAAGTCGGAGCTGGAAGAACGCGTACTTACTACAGATATATTCACGCGAATGTTTCCTGAGGCTAAATTAAGAATCATCAATGCATTAAAAGCACACGGTGAAATTGTTGCGATGACTGGAGATGGTGTGAATGATGGACCGGCTCTCAAAGCTTCTCATATTGGTATTTCCATGGGAAAGAAAGGATCTGAAATCGCGCGTCAGGCATCCTCCCTGATCTTGTCAGAAGATGACCTTAGTGGGATGGTCGAAGCTATTGCCATGGGAAGGAAGATTTATACCAATCTGAAGAAAGCCATCCAATATATTATATCTATTCACATTCCAATTATCCTGGTTGTCTTTATCCCATTGGCGCTGGGCTGGATCTATCCCAGTATATTCTCACCTATTCACATCATTTTTTTAGAATTGATCATGGGCCCCACGTGTTCAATCATTTATGAGAACGAGCCATTGGAAAAAAACGTCATGGAGCAAAAGCCAAGACCGTTTACCACTACCTTTTTTAAATTCAATGAACTATTCGCAAGCATTATACAGGGGTTGATTATCACCATTGGTGCCTTAGCGGTGTACCAATTTGCTGTACTGACTGGAAGCAGCGAAGCCTCGACACGAACAATGATATTTGTATTGCTCATTTCTGCCAATGTTTTCTTAACCTTGGTGAATCGCTCTTTTTACTATTCCATTATTACCACAGCCAGCTACAAAAATAATTTGGTGCCGATAATAATCATTGTAACAACGCTGATAACGGTGGTGCTTCTAATTATAAATCCACTCACCACGTTTTTTGAATTTCAAAGACTTTCTTGGTTTGAAGTATTGATTTCCACAGGTATTGGATTTTTATCCGTTATTTGGTTTGAAATTGTAAAATGGCAAAATCGTAAAAGGAATAAATTGCAGAACTCAGCATCTTGATGAAGTTTTAGTAGGTGTGAAAAAATATTATCTTAGTAAGTATTTTTAAATCACCACAACCATTCATTACTATGTTATTCAACAGCAAGTACGAACTGAATGTATTGATCAACCTGGCAGCATTGGATCACATCATTGAAGCCAGAGAATCACGACTTATACATATGATTGGGAGCGCCAATCAGATTGAAAGGACGGTGGTCGATGAAATGATCAAAAGACCCGAACCTGTTCAGGGATTTGGGGTGATGACAGCGGATGAAAAATTTGAACACTTATTTTATCTTATCAGAATGATGAAGGCTGATGGTCAAGTGATCACCGAGGAGATTGATTTTTGTGAAAATATAGCTGAAAGACTAGGATATAAAAAAGGTGTCGTCCGAGAGTTATCAGCTCATATTTATTCTGACATTGCTGTTACCTCTGATATAGAATTACTTCGAAAAAAAGCAGATCGGTTTTATAAATACTGAAAAAAAAATAAAAAAATACTAACTACTTAGTAATTAGCATTTTAATAAAATTTAAAGTAGTCCCGACAGGAATCGAACCTGTA
>JAHEMS010000129.1 GCA_024643595.1 Bacteroidota bacterium | reverse complement strand
CGTTACCGCCATCTCCACCTTGCCCCGCATATCCGCCATAATTTTTTATTATTATAGAGTTGTTGATTAAGCCGCGTAGGGTGGGGCAATTTTTACATTGGATAGAAACAGTGCCGCCATCTCCGCCATTTCCACCACTAGCTCCATTTCCACCAATCCCTCCGTCACCCCCTTCACACACCCTGGTTCCAGGCCCTCCGCTTCCTCCAGGTCCTCCGTCTCCTCCATCCCCTCCATCCCCTCCATCTAGATTGATTATTAGGGAACCTTTAATATTTAGGTCGCTGAAATAAAGAAAGAGATTATTTGCTGGTTTACCATCTGAACCTTGTGATCCATTTCCTCCTATTCCCCCAAGTTGGCAAGGTCCGGCTTGATCAATACCAGCATTTCCTGTTTTTCCTTTATTCGAAGAAACGCCCTTGCCGGAAATTATGCAATCTTTACCAATGACAGTCACTTTAGAATGAATATAATTATTTCTCTTCTGTGAGTTCAATATAATTTCAGAAGAGTCTTTCATAATCAAGGTATCAGCAAATAAAATATCATCGCCTTGAATAAAATATTTTTCATTTTTATTCAGCGTGAGTTTTGTGAGCCTGATCTGGGCGATTATAAAAGAGCTGTAAAAAACAAAAAACAAGAGCGGCAGGAGTTTCCACATAGCTCAAAAGTACATATAGAAATTTGGATAAATAAAAAAGGCAACGTGATTACGTTGCCTTATTAGTTTATTAAAAAAAACTATTTGGAAGAGGGATCCTTTTCAGTTGCAACACCTTCCAATACGTCTTTAATCTCAACACGTTGTCCGTCTTTGTAGGGAACAATCCAGGCATCTTTTACACCCATTTCACGCATGTATTTCTTGAATTTATCAGCTTCCCAATAATCCCTGAATATTCCAATGGTAAATTTCTGTTCGCCTTTTTCAACAGCTTCTCCTCCAAAATTCGGATTGTTATTGAAATACTTGGACAGATCCTTGTTTTTAAATGCTCCAATCTGAACCTTAAAAACTACTCCTCTTGAAAAATCCATCGAAGTTGGTGATGGCTCTTCTTTTAATCTGGTTATTTCAGCATTGGCAGAAGATAATTCACTACGGGCGCGAGACAGTTGACTTTCCAGTTCCGCGATACGAGCGTTTTTTTCACTGACTTGTTTGTTGAGCGCGCTTACCTGATTTTTCAGAGCAGCATTGTCTGTATCTGCAGACTGCTTAGCTTCCGTGAATTCTTTCAGGTTCACTGGCTGTTTGGCGTATTCTTTGGCTTTCTTTTTCCATTCCTTTTTCTCTTTTTTTGAGAGCTGGGCGAAAACTTGTAAGCCGGAAAAAATCAGCGCCAGGCAAAGGACGATTACTTTAGTTTTCATTTGTTTGGGTTTTAATTCTGCGTTAAAAGTAAGAAAATTATTCTGAATTTGGCCTTTCTTCAATTTCTTTAAGCAATATCATACATTAACAACATCACTGTGTGTCCATGCTTCCTACCATTTTTTCGGGTCGAACCCATTCATCAAACTGCGCTGAGGTAAGAAGTCCTAACTCCACGGCAGCCTCACGCAATGTTTTATTTTCCTTGTGAGCTTTCTTGGCAATCTTGGCAGCATTCTCATAACCGATGTGTGTATTAAGTGATGTAACCAGCATCAATGAATTTTCCATATGTTGTTTAATAATGGGTAAGTTTGGTTCAATCCCGATAGCACATCGGTCATTAAACGAAACACAAGCGTCACCAATCAGACGTGCCGATTGAAGAACATTAGAGGCAATCACAGGTTTGAATACATTCAGTTCGAAATGTCCATTAGCACCACCAAATGAGACGGCAACATCATTTCCTATTACCTGAGCACATACCATAGTTAGCGCTTCCGGCTGAGTAGGGTTTACTTTACCTGGCATAATGGAAGAGCCAGGCTCATTATCAGGGATGATGATTTCGCCAATGCCCGAACGTGGACCTGAACTTAGCATGCGAATGTCGTTTCCGATTTTCATCAATGAAACTGCTGTGCGCTTGAGCGCTCCAGACAATTCAACCATCGCGTCATGCGCTGCGAGCGACTCAAATTTGTTCGGTGCGGTGATGAAGGGATATCCGGTTAGGTCAGCTATTTTCTTTGCAACTACTACGTCATAACCTTTCGGCGTATTAAGACCAGTTCCAACGGCGGTGCCACCAAGCGCTAATTCGCGGATGACCTCAAGTGCATTATTAATGGCCCGAATGCTATTATCAATTTGCTGTACGTAACCGCTAAATTCCTGTCCGAGGGTAAGCGGAGTAGCATCCATGAAGTGTGTGCGGCCAGTCTTCACGATGTTTTTAAATTCAGCAGATTTTTTTGAAAGAGTATCGCGAAGCTTTTTCATCCCAGGAAGTGTAATTTCTACTACTTGCTTGTAACTGGCGATGTGCATAGCTGTCGGGAAAGTATCATTGGATGACTGTGATTTGTTCACATCATCGTTGGGATGTAATACTTTTTTTTCATCGGTAAGCTTACCCCCGCTCAATACATGTGCCCTGTAGGCGATCACTTCATTGGCATTCATATTACTTTGTGTTCCAGAACCGGTTTGCCAGATAACCAATGGGAACTCATTATCTAATTTTCCGGCAATAATTTCATCACACACCTGTCCGATTAGGTCTTTTTTGTCAGCACTTAAAACACCTAATTCAAAGTTGGCCATTGCAGCAGCTTTCTTCAGATAACCAAAAGCATAAATAATTTCTTTGGGCATGCTGGCTTCGGGCCCGATTTTAAAATTGTTGCGCGAGCGTTCAGTCTGTGCTCCCCAGTATTTGTCGGCGGGTACTTGCACCTCGCCCATGGTGTCTTTTTCAATGCGATAATTCATAACATGACTTTAATTGAACAAATTTAGTTCTCAAATCTCCATTTGAAAATAATTAGGGTGAAAGTTACCCACTATAAGTGCCGCAATTCAGCATGTTGATCCAGGATCCAACCCGTTAGACTATATCGTGGTCTGGTGGCCCGAAGCACCTCATGCTCTAATAGATCGCTACGAAAGCAAACGAGGCGACCTGCCATCGGAAATATATCGAGATGTTTGTCTGAAAGATAAATCCGTAATTGTCCACCCTCATCTTCTTTCCAGTTTTCATTCAGGTAGCAGATCACTGAAAGCTTGCGATGATCATCTTTTTTAAATTGATCAAGGTGTCGATTATAATAACTGCCTGGAGGATAAATTGTCATGTGCACTTCATAATCCTTCATGCTTAAAAAAAGGTTTTGATTAACAAACGTAATCAACTCATTAAGTTTTGACAGATATGATTGAATGGCCGGTCCTTCAGATGTCCGGTCTACCCATAGGATATAATCACCCCGAATCGATTCATTGATTTGTTTGTCCCCATGTTTTCCAATGCCTGCTTTTTTAAATTGTGAATTTCCATTTTGGAATCCGTCCAACTGCAGTATTGATTGCACTTCCTCCGGCGACAAAAAACCGTCAATAATCGCATAGCCCTGGTCAGCTAACCCATCCGCTACTAAATTAAGTTTATCGATAAGTGCACTTTTCATGGTGCTAATTTAACAGCAGGAATTAACTTTGACGACATGTATATCTATTTAAAGAATTTTGTTTCTTATTCTCTTCTTGGATCTTTTTTGTCGCTTGCTATCTTTTCTTGCGTGCCAAAGGACGAGGTTATTTTTAAGGGGGTAAAGAACATTTCTGTAGAGGCTAATCAACAAGGTGAGCCTATTTTAAAAGCGGATGCTACCTTTTATAATCCGAACAAGGTTAAGATGAAGCTGAAAGAGATTTATGCGGATGTATTAGTTAATGGCAAGCCAGGAGCCCAAGTGAGGCAAAAGCTAACGCTATCCATTCCGGCCGAATCAGATTTCTCAGTGCCTGTGGCAGCACAACTTTCATTAAAGGAATTAGGATTTTTAGACACGCTTGTAAACTTATTGGGCGGAAAAAAATATGAAATTCAATATGCCGGGTTTGTCAGGATTGCTGTGCATGGAGTAACCATCAAGGTTCCGTTTACTTATAAAGAGCAAATCAAATTGCGGCTCTGAAAACAGGACACCTGATATAATAATGACGACCTTATTCATACTTTCTGTTTCGCTATTTCTTATTCTGATTTGGTTAATCATCCGGAATAAGGCCAGCCATCAATTAATAGCAACACATAAAAAGAGGATAGCGGAAATGGTTGAGGATCAAGACAGTCTTCATCGCCGGATTCAAGAATTGGAATGGGAGAAACAACAACTATATGGCGTTGTTTCGCACGATATTAGAGGCCCCCTTAATAGAATTTTTGCATTGATACAGCTGACCCAGCTCTCTTCTGGAAACCTAAACCAGGAGCAACAAGAATATTTAGCGAAAATCCATATTATGGTCGCTGATGGCCTCGGAATGATTCGAAATCTCGCAGATTGCCAGAAGTTGGAAAGTCAATTAATAGAATTAAATCCTGATACCTTCAATCTCTCCTCTGTATTGGCCGTACTGGCAAGAAATTATAAAGTACTTGCCGAAAAAAAGAATATCCAGCTATTGGAAGATATACCCCCCGGCCTGGCGGTTTTTTCAGACAGGTATTATTCAACACGGATATTCGACAATCTGCTCGCCAATGCAATAAAGTTTTCAGTGGAGCATAAGTGCGTTTTTTTAAGAGCCAAGGACGAAGGTGCCTGGGTGCGGGTGGATATAGAAGATGAAGGCCCTGGCCTTAGTGATGCAGATCAAAATAGATTGTACAAAAAATTTCAAACGTTATCAGCAAAGCCCACCGCAGGAGAAACAGCCACAGGAATTGGTCTATTTGTTGCCAAAGAATTGGCGGATAAAACCGGGGCGGAGCTTTTTTATAAACGTTGTGCAGGTGGTGGCGGCACCATATTTACCGTAAGAATCAAGAAAGTAAAATAAACATCAGAACAACACCAGAATCTCTTAATTAAAGAGGTAGTAGTCGTCTTCGCTTCCGGTAAGAATGGACATCAGGGAGTCAATGACATTTTCATCTTTGATGACATAATCACGTACCCCTCGTTGGATAAAGCTTAACACCATGTTACCATCATCGAGTGAGCTTAATAAAATTACCTTATTTTTTTCAGTGAGGCGAGGTTTGATTTTTTCATAGAGATCTATGCCACTCATGCCGGGTAATTTATAGTCAATGATGAACACGTCCGGTAAAGCATTACCAAGTGATTTCAGACAATCTTCTCCGGTTTGAAATAATTTTAAGTCATTGGCTGGATCACTTTGCAAAGCCTTAACGATAAACTCGGCGTAGATTGGGTCGTCTTCAATCAGGTATATCTTCATAACAATGCAATATAACAATCATCTTTTATTCAAAGTAAGAAAAGACGCTAATCCTACATATTTTGACGGTCAAGGGACCATTGATTTAAGTAATAATCAAATTAGATTTACTTCTTAATATAAAAAATATGACAAAGGTAGCCACGCCAATTGTTTTTTTAGTGTTGTTTTTGGTAGCAGGATGCTCCACTCAAGATAAAAACACCACCATTTTTAAAGTTTCTTTCACAAAGGAATTAAGCGAACAGGCGCAAGATGGACGTTTACTTCTCATGTTGGCAAAGAATGATAAAGCTGAACCTCGTTTTCAAATTAATGACGGACTAACAACGCAACTAGTCTTCGGTATTGATGTTGAAGGAATGCAACCCGGGCAGGAAATCACCATCAATGATGAAAACGCATTTGGTTTCCCTATACAATCCGTTAATAATATTCCTGCGGGTGATTATTTTGTACAGGCCCTCATTAATCGATATGAAACATTTCATCTAAAGACCGGTCATACCGTAAAGCTTCCCCCTGATCAGGGGGAAGGACAACAATGGCACAGCAAACCTGGAAACTTTTATAGTAAACCCGTTAAAATTTCTCTAAAGAAAGAAGGTGAAACGATTAAGGTAATGATGGATCAGAAAATTTCTGAAGTGAAGGATCCGACGGACTCGAAATATATCAGGCACATAAAGATTCAAAGCAAGATGCTGACAGAGTTTTGGGGCAAGCCGATGTTTCTTGGCGCACATATATTGTTGCCAGAAGGATTTGATGAACATCCTGAAGCAAAATATCCGTTGATGATTTTTCATGGACACTTTCCTACTGATTTTGGAGGTTTCAGTACAGAGCCGCCACCATCCAATATGGATACAACAGATTATTCATCACGCTTTGACATTTATGGTTACAATAAATTTCAAAAGCAGGAGGCCTACAACTTTTATAAGCAATGGACCAGTAAAAACTTTCCCCGCTTCATCGTCATTGAAATACAGCATGCCAATCCTTATTATGACGATTCGTATGCTGTCAACTCAGCCAACCTTGGCCCCTACGGCGATGCCATTATGAAAGAATTACTTCCCGAAATTGAAAGTAAGTTCAGAGGCATTGGAGAAGGATGGGCTCGGTTTACATACGGAGGTTCTACTGGTGGTTGGGAAGCGCTTGCTGTGCAGATGTTTTATCCGGATGATTTCAATGGATGTTTTGCAGCGTGTCCTGATCCTATCGACTTTCGCGCTTATTGCCAGGTAGATCTTTATAAAGATAAAAATGCGTTCTGGTATGATAGTGATTTCAAGAAACTTCCACGACCGGCTCATCGTAATTATCTGGGTCACCTACAAAACACGATGGAAGAGACCAATCACTATGAATTGGCACTCGGTACCAAATCACGAAGCGGGCAACAGTGGGATATTTGGGAAGCGGTCTATTCGCCACAAGGAGAAGATGGATATCCAAAAAGAATATTCAACAAGGAAACCGGTGACATTGATCCTGCGGTAGCGCAATACTGGAAGGAAAATTATGACCTTCGGTATATTCTGGAGCGTGACTGGAAAACATTAGGGCCTAAGCTCGAAGGCAAGATTCATATTTACTGTGGTGATATGGACAATTACTACCTCAACAACGCGGTGTACCTGATGGAAGACTTTTTAAAGAAAACGGAAACGCCATTTTATAAAGGGGAAGTTGATTATGGTGATCGCGCGGAGCATTGCTGGAATGGTGATCATGAAAATCCAAACTATGTTTCCCGATTGCGCTACAACACCATGTACCTGCCAAAAATTTTGAAACGTATTCAGGAAAGCGCGCCAGCAGGGGCAGACGTTATGAGCTGGAAATATTAAAACCCATGTAGCCGTATTAAATATTAAGTAATTTGATTTCTGGTTTTGAAAAACATATTTAACATTTTCGCGAATGCTTTTGGCGGTAGATATTGGAAACAGTGACATTACACTGGGTCTATGGAAAGATCAAGAGTGGAAGTTTGTGTGGCGGGTTGCCACCAAACAGGATCTCCCAGAACTTTATTACGGGATTAAAATCCGCGAATATTTTTTTGAGTCAGCCATGGAGGCGAATCAGGTCCATACCATTGTGATTAGTAGCGTGGTGCCTGGGCTTACGGAAAAAATCAGAAATGTGGTGCGTACCCTGTTTGAAAGAGAAGCTATCGTATTGGGGCCACAGATCTATAATAAACTCCCGTTGGGAATATTAAATCCTTATGAAATCGGTTCTGATTTGGTGGCCAATGCATCTGCCGCGTATTTCAAACATAAGAAAACGTGCATTGTGGTTGACTTCGGAACGGCGCTCACCTTCACTACCATTTCAGGTGAAGGAATCATATTGGGTGTTTCCATTGCACCAGGATTAAAGACCGCAATCAAGTCACTCTCACAAAATACCGCGAAATTATTTGATGTACCGCTCGAGACACCCTCTTCATCATTAGGAAAAAATACGGTGACCGCCATTCAGTCAGGTATCATGTTTGGATACGAAGGGTTGGTACGCAATGTGGTAGCCAAAATAATAGCGGAACTCAACACCGAGTGCCTGGTTATTGCCACCGGTGGATTGTCTTCACAAATTGTTTCGCTGAAAGATTTATTTTATTCAATCGAGCCCCATCTTACCTTGGATGGATTACGCAGGATTGGTGAGTGGATGAATGAAAACGGGAAATGATTTTGAGATAAGGCTATCATCCTGAACTATTCTAAGTATTTCAGCCAAGGACAAAAATTCAATTAATTATCAGTAAATTTGAACTTGTAATTTGGCTTTGAGTTAAGCAACAAAGCGGGATCACTTAAACAAATAAAGTCATGAAGCGCCAAAAAATAGCAGCAGTAAGTTTTGTATTAGGAGTCCTCATTATGATTGGTTGTAATACCGAAAATAAGCCGGTTAGTAATTCTGAAAGCACAACACCTTCAGCTACAGGAGCAAATGAAATAGCTTCATTACAAGATGCTCCTCCTCCCGGAGATAAGGTTGTTAAATACTCGCCTTTTCCAGAACAGGATTTCCCTAACAATGTCTATTTTGGAGATACGCACTTGCATACTTCATGGTCAACAGATGCTGGAATGGTGGGCAATATTCGTGGGCCTGAAGATGCCTATCGCCTGGCTAAAG
>JAHEMS010000541.1 GCA_024643595.1 Bacteroidota bacterium | reverse complement strand
TCAGGATGCCGTGGCAAAAAAGTGGAATGAAATAACTGGCAAGCCTTTGGTTGAAGGTTATGGATTAAGTGAAACCTCGCCGGTATTGTGCTGTAATCCATTAGATGGAAATCATCGAAGCGGCACGATTGGACTTCCTGTGCCTAGCACGGAGGTAGCCATTTTTGACGACGATGGAAATCAACTTCCTACGGGGGAATCAGGTGAAATTTGTGCCAGAGGTCCACAGGTAATGCGTGGCTATTGGGAAAAAGATAACACCGGCGTTTTCTTTCCTGGCGATTGGTTTCGTACCGGGGATATTGGCTTTATGAATGAAGATGGATTTTTCAAAATCGTAGACCGTAAGAAAGACATGATTAAAGTTTCTGGCTTCAATGTGTATCCCAACGAAATTGAGAACATGATTGCAGGCCATCCCAAAGTATTGGAGGTAGCGGCAATTGGTATACCGGATGAAAAATCTGGTGAAGTAATCAAGGCCTTTATTGTCAAACGCGATGCTTCGCTAAGCCTTGAAGAGATAAAGGATTATTGCCGAGAAAATATGACCAACTATAAAGTGCCCAGGTATTTTATCTTCCGAAAGGAATTACCGAAGTCAAATGTCGGCAAGATTTTAAGGAGGGAATTAAAGGAAGAAGAAACTTCTTCCAAAAGTTAGGATATTTAATCCCTATGCGGGTATAATTCAATTACCAGGGAGGTGTATATTCGCGCCAAAATTTATTTACCCCCATGCCGCAGTTTCGATTTCCCTCCATCCTGATCTTATTTCTGATTCTTTCTTCTTTTCAACAAAATTCAGATGAAGATCAAAACTCATTAATTCATTATCCAGAGGAAAAACACTTTAAGAATGTAAGGCAGTTAACCTTTGGCGGCGATAATGCAGAAGCGTATTGGAGCTTTGATGGGAAAATGATAAGCTTTCAGTCCAACAACAAACAATGGGGACTTCAATGCGATCAGATTTTTTATATGCCTGTTGAAGGAACAGATTTGAGTGTTGCAAATTCAAAACCATCAAGAATCAGCACGGGATTAGGCCGAACTACTTGTTCTTTTTTCCTTCCTGGTAATAAGACAATCCTTTATGGATCCACTCATCTTGGTGGCAATGAATGTCCAAAAGATCCAGGTCGATCACCGGGTGGAAAATATTTGTGGCCTGTTTATGACAGCTATGATATTTTCGTAGCTGATCTGAAAGGAAAAATCAAAAAGCAATTGACCAACGTACCTGGTTATGATGCGGAAGCTACGGTATCGCCAAAGGGAGATAAAATTGTTTTCACCTCTACGCGTAATGGAGATCTTGACTTGTATGTCATGGATATCAACGGCAAGAATGTAAAGCAGATTACCAATGAAATTGGCTATGATGGTGGCGCCTTCTTCTCTCCAGACGGTAAGAAATTGGTATTCCGGGCATCACGACCAAAAACAGAAGAAGCTAAGAAGGAATATCTCGAATATTTAAAGCAAGGTTTGGTGGCACCCACTGAAATGGAAATTTATACCTGTAATGTCGATGGATCGGACTTAAAACAGATCACTAGCCTGGGTAAAGCCAACTGGGCACCATTTTACCTTCCATCGGGCAAGAAAATCATATTTAGTTCCAATCATAAGAGTACCCGTGGTTTTCAGTTCAATCTGTACATGATCAATGAAGACGGATCTGGTCTTGAACAAATTTCCTACGATAATGTCTTTGATTCTTTCCCTATGTTTTCACCGGATGGAAAAAAGATTATTTTTTCCAGCAACCGCAACAACAACGGAACGCACGATACTAATTTGTTCGTTGCGGATTGGGTAGATTAATTGAAAAACTTATCGATACCGTAAAACTTATCGATAATAATCAGCATTGAAAATACCCCTAACAAACTGGGACATATATACCGAATGGTGAAATTGATGTATTTCTCCAGGAATGAGTTTTTATACTGGTCATTGCCTAGATAAAGCTCTTCACTCATTTTTTGAGTGCTCCATCTGGTAACAATGAAGATGGTCATGAGGCACCCACCCAGGGGCAAACTGATATCGGAGAATACTTCACTCACAAAATCCAATGCCGATTTGCCCTGATAAAATGCGAGTGACGAAAATACATCAACGGCTCCCTGGGAGAGCATGCTGGGTAAACCGAGTATAAAGATTATGGCAGCGAGCAACCAGGTGGTTTTTTTTCGCGACCATTTCTTCTGATCAACAAAATAAGCTACCGGCACTTCAAGTAATGAAATGGTTGAGGTTAGCGCTGCGAAGCATAGCAGCAGGAAAAATCCGCCACCGATAATTCTTCCGAGTATTGGTCCCATGGT
>JAHEMS010000128.1 GCA_024643595.1 Bacteroidota bacterium | reverse complement strand
CGCTGAAACAAATCTTGATGGGGCTGTGCTTCAATACTCTGTTAATGGTGGGATATCTTGGACCATTGTAGGGCCACCGGCCGGTCAACCATCACGAGATGAAGGTATCAATTGGTTCAATGGAGCAGGAATTTTTTCGAATCCAGGATCACAACCAATTGGAAATTATGGCTGGACAGCTAAACAGGAAGAATGGAAGAATGCCCGGTTTAGTCTGGACAAAATCCCAGCTGCCAACCGAGCTCAGGTAAGATTACGTATTGCGTTTAGCAGTAATGATGGAAATGCATCCGGAAATACATTTGATGGCTTTGCATTTGATAATTTTTTTGTGGGCGAGAAAAAAAGAAATGTTTTGGTTGAGCATTTTACCACCCACGTGTTAAATGCCAGCATAAATGCCGATACTTATCTTAATAATTTATTAGCAGACCAAATTACAATTGATCATCCTGTATCGGATTTTAATAACATTCAATACCATGTTAATTTTTCAGGTGTCGATTATCTCAACCGGGCTAACCCAACAGATCCTGCGGCACGGGCATTATTTTACGGAGTCTCACAGCCACCTTATTCTATTATGGATGGACTTCTTATTCCCAATAAGTTCACAGGAATAACTACAGAATTGAATAAGGTTGAATTTGACCGAAGATCGCTGGTGGATACTCAATTTGAATTAACACTGGATACCATACCTACCAATAATAGTCGGACCATAAGTGTTCAATTGACATTAAAAGCGAATCAAGCCGTAAATGTTCCATTGATTGCACATGTTGCTTTGGTTGAAGATGATGTGATCGTTCCGAATGTAGGCACATTTAAAAATGTTTTGCGCAAGCAATTATTTGGAAGCGATGGGGAGACCATTAATGTACCGTTTGTGGTAGATCAAATTCTGATTAAATCAAAAATGGATATTGAATTGAACGTGCCAATATCTGATCCTTCTAAGCTGATGTTAATCGGAATAATTCAGGATAAAAACTCAAAAGAAATATATCAGAGTGTGGTGGTAAGTGCCCCTGGCAAAGGTGGATCACCTATTGTTGGTGTGAAGGATAATGATCCTGTGGCAGTTCTCAACCTGAATAGTATTCAGATATTCCCTAACCCAGCTGACAAAGAATTTAATTTTGCCCTGCCAGTCGAAACGTTGTCGGATACGCGATGGGAAATTATTGATCAACGAGGAGTCAGTGTTATGAAGGGGGATTTCCTAAGAGTAGCTAATGGCAAGTTAGGAGTGGATGTATCGTCGTTATCCAATGCCGTTTATTACATCATTATTAATGGGCAGGGTAACGCGATCGTCAGAAAGAAGTTGATAGTTATGAATAGAAACTAATCTGCACCTTTAGCGATTCAAGAGTCTCTTTTAGTTCCGCACTGACCTCTTTAGAAAGCTTAGATATTTGCCAGGGATTTTTATGAAGCTTGGCCTCATCTTCCAGTTTTACAATTTTGTCTTTCAGATTGTGAACACCAAGTAGGGTAATACTTGGCTTAATTTTGTGTGCCACACGGGCTAATTCTATCCAGTTTTCATTTTCTGTATGTTTATCCAATTCCTCAATACTGTTTGGAATGGATTTAATAAAGGCATCTGCAATCTCGCGAATAAAATCTTTATTGTTTCCGGAAACTTTCTCCAGATAACTGAAGTCTATTTTGTCTGAGGTATGATTGGCGTTCTTCAGTTCGACAGACTCAATCACATGGAACTTCTCACCTAAAAATTTATCCAGAATTTTAAGTAAATCCTCTTGCGTGAAAGGTTTGGTCAAGCAATCATCCATGCCTATGGCCAGGCACCTATCAATATCCTTTTGTGTTGCATTCGCTGTTAACGCAACGATGGGCACTTTACTTTTTTCGTTGGCCCACTTACGTATTGCTTTGGTAGTTTCAAACCCATCCATGACAGGCATTTGAATATCCATCAGGATGAGATCGAAATGTGAGTTTTTAAATTTCTCCAGCGCTACTTCACCATTTTCAGCAGTGTCGAATTTACAGCTCCACATTTTGAGAATACTTCCCGCATACAGTCGGTTGATGTCATTATCCTCAACTAATAAAATGGAGGCATTTTGCAGTTGAAGACTTTTGTTGGATCCCGCTTTGCTTTTAGAGGATTGTTCATTGGCAATCCCTTGCTTGTAGGGTACGATTACAGTAAAAACGGATCCCTGATTCTCTTCACTCATTACCTTAATGGTACCATGTTGCAATTGAACTAATTGACGCACAATAGTAAGGCCCAGACCAGTGCCACCATATTTACGCGTAACGCTGGCATCGGCCTGGCTAAAACTTTCGAATATGGTTTTTAGTTTTGATTTGGGTATCCCAATTCCGGTATCCTTGATTTCAAATTTTAAGAAATAATCTTTGTTCACGATTTTATCCAACGTGACCGTAACACTGATCGATCCCTGATGTGTAAATTTTAAGGCATTGCTGATTAGATTAATAAGAATCTGGTTAAGCCGAACAGGGTCGCCAACGTAGACATTCGGGATGGTTGAATCTTTAGAGTAGTGTAACTTAATTCCCCTTTCCTGCGACTGAAGACGAAAGGTGTCTACAAGTGATTTGATAGTTTTGTCAAGGTTAAAGTTAATTTTCTCAAACTTTAACTTGCCCGATTCAATAGATGCTAGATCAAGAATATCATTGATGATTACCTTCAGGTTTTCAGCGGCGGTTTTAATCGCCTTTAGATAAAGCGTTTGATCTTCGGCGGATGGGTTTTGACTCAACAAATCGGCCATTCCGGCAATCCCATTAATTGGCGTTCTTATTTCGTGACTTATGTTGGCCAGAAATAATTCCTTTGCCTTTTGTGCCCGAAGCAACTCCTCAGCATCTTTTTTACGCTGAGAAATATCACGGCAATCCAGAATCAATCCATCCAGCCCATCTTTTTGCTTAAGATTAATTGAATTGAATTCGAAGAATGCGTATGTCTTGTCTTTGCTTTTAAATTGAAATTCAACAGCCTCGGAATATCGCCTTTGGGTACATTGCTTAAAATTCTTTTTAAAATCAAAAAGAATGGAGGGCTCTATGAAATCAAAGAAATTTTTACCTATTATGAACGAGTCTTTATACCCCAGATCTTTAATGGCATTGTTGCAGTATAAGATATTGCCTTCATAGTCTACAATAAAGATAACGTCAGATCCTTCTTCAACGACGGGCTTTAAGAAGAGCCCCTTTTTAACATAGGCGGAAAGAGATTTCATATTAGGTGGTTATGTTACCATCTTATTTTATAGACCTGCTGATTCCATTTCCTTTAAATATCGGTAGATCGAGGATTTACCGATATCCAATCGTTTAGCAACCTCGAGTACGTTATTATCATATTTGTTCAGGTAGCTTCTTATTATTCGATAGGTATAAACTTCCAATGTCATTTCCTTCAAAATGAAATTCTCTTCATCCATAATTGAATTGAAGGTTATGTCTTTCGCTTGAATTTCACCTCCGTCAGACATTACCGCGGCAAGATCCATCACTGATTTCAATTCACGAACATTACCGGGGTAGTGGTATTTCAATAATTTATCCTGAGCTTCGCTGCCAATCTTAAATTTCTTTAAGTCATTTTCTTTCGAAAACTGATCCAGGAAATGCTTAGCAAGAATAATAATGTCCTGACCTCTGTCACGCAGTGGAGGGAGATGGATGGGAAGCCCTAATAATCGATAGAATAAATCCTCGCGGAACCTGCCTGCTTTCACTTCTTCATGTAGATTTCGATGCGTGGCCACAATAACGCGTACATCTAATTTGATTATCTGATTACTGCCAATACGGGTAAGCTCTTTTTCCTGAAGGACACGAAGTAATTTTGATTGAAGGCTTAGGTCCATTTCACCAATTTCATCTAGGAAAATTGTTCCTCCCACAGCCTCTTCAAATTTTCCGATTCGTCGGGTTAGCGCTCCAGTAAAGGCTCCCTTTTCGTGACCAAACAACTCGCTTTCAATAAGGTCTCTTGGAATCGCGGTAACATTGACCGCAACGAAGGGTTTATTTTTCTTTTTTGAATTGAAGTGAATGGCTTTGGCCACCAACTCTTTACCAGTGCCCGTTTCTCCTGTGATCGATACCGTGATTTGAGTCTTAAC
Source organism: Bacteroidota bacterium (assembly GCA_024643595.1). Classification (GTDB taxonomy): domain Bacteria; phylum Bacteroidota; class Bacteroidia; order Cytophagales; family Cyclobacteriaceae; genus ELB16-189. Next base: position 4,394 of record JAHEMS010000128.1, on the reverse strand, counting down.
AGCCTTCTCTAAAAGTTCAAATACTTTCTTAAGTGCAGAACTGGTTCCGATAATGCTTTTTTCAAATTCATACTTGACATTGATTTCTTGTTTTAACCTGTCAATCTCCTTGATGAGAGAAGATTTGTTACGCGCATTTTTGATTGAATTTAGAATTCTGTCTTTGGTATCCTCATCCTTTGAAATATAATCAAAGGCGCCACCTTTCAATAACTCAACGGCAGTTCCTATTTTTTCCTGTGCTGAAACGATTATTACGCTAATATCCGGATCGAACTCTCGAATTGACTGGAGCACTTTTTCCCCAGGCATATCAGGCAAAGAATAATCAAGCGTAATAACGGTTGGTTTTTTGTGCAACTGTTCAAGACATTCTTTGCCAGTGGCAAAAAATTCTGCATCGAAATCAGGGTTTAAACTAAGAACATATCTTAGAAATTTAGTGTAGGCAGGATCATCCTCTACGACAAAGATCTTGATCTGATCATTTTCCGACATATATTATAGCATTCGATTAAAACCGGTTTAAAATATTTAGTAAATTAATAAAAATTTGATTGAAACTTACGTGATTCATGCATGATAGCAATTATTTAAAATAATTTCCAATGATTCCTGAATTTAATACTCTTTCGCCTCAAGAAGGTGAGCTTATGCATAAGGCTCCCATGCTTGTTTGCATTCTGATTGCTGGAGCAGATGGCCGAATCGATCAAAGTGAAATAAGCAAAGCGATAAGCCTGGCTACTAAAAAGTATATACCCGGGAAGTCCAGGTTGGTGGAGTTTTATGATGAAGTGGGCGCTGATTTTGAAGATAAACTTAAGATTGTCATTCAGGGATTTCCGGTCAAAGAAAAGGAACGGGCTCCCAGGGTGATCGCCGAGTTGTCGTTGTTAAACGATATTTTAAAAAAACTTGACAAGGAGTTTTCGATTGAGTTTTATAATAGTTTAACGGAAATAGCAATTGAGATTGCCAAATCTTCGGGAGGTGTACTTGGGATAAAGACGGTAGGTCAGGAGGAAGCCCGGTATCTTTCGCTGGATATGATTAGAAATCCCTCGTTATAGATTCTGATAATGCGAAAATTAGAAGGGAGTTTGTTTGGAAGTTCAATTGTACCCTTTCGTTTTGTATTTATCATGTGGCTGGTTTTCAGCATTCAGTTCTTCTATGGATTTGATTTTGGAGTTTTTGGCATCAGACCACGTAATGTGTTTGGTCTTATTGGCATAGTTACGGCCCCATTCATACATGGGAATTACCAACACCTCATTTCAAACACCTTTCCACTCTTATTTTTAGGTACTATTCTGTATTTCTTTTATTCAGGCATTGGCGGGATGGTTTTTTTTAGGTGCTACTTCTATACCAATATGGTAGTGTGGTTATTTAGCCCCCGTGATTCTTATCATATTGGAGCCAGTGGATTAGTTTACGGACTAGCATCTTTTCTGATTTTTTTTGGATTGATTAGAAAGGACCCTATTTCGCTGATAATAACCGCCATAATTTTCCTGATCTATGGTGGCGTCTTTCTATACGGATTGATTCCGATGGATCCCAGAATTTCCTGGGAAGCTCATTTGGCTGGGGCATTGATTGGTGCGATTACGGCATTTAACTTAGCACCCAAAAGAAACGTAAGGTGATGGATGCAGCAGCCAAAAAAGTTTGGGCCAACATTAAATCGAAAAAGTTTGAGCCCGTCTATCTTTTGCAGGGTGAAGAGATTTATTATATCGATTTAATATCGGACTATATTGAGCAGCACGCACTTACTGAGTCAGAAAAGGGATTTAATCAAGTTGTATTATATGGCAAAGACGTTAGTGTAGCTACTATTTTAACGCATGCCAAACGTTTTCCGATGATGTCGGAAAGGCAAGTAGTGATTGTAAAGGAGGCACAGGATATTCAAGATTTGCAGAAAGAAGCTGGCGCCAAATTGTTACTTTCTTACCTGACAAATCCATTAGATTCAACCATCTTGGTCTTATGTCATAAGCATAAATCACTGGATAAAAGAAAGGAATTGGGAAAGAAAGCGGATAAGCTGGTGGTATCCATTACGTTTAAAAGACCTTATGAAAATCAGTTGGGGGAGTTCATTTCTGAGTATGTTGCAGATCGGGGTTTTGCCATAGATGATGTGGCGATCAGGGTCTTGGCGGAATACGTTGGTAATGATTTAAGCCGGCTTGCGAATGAAATTGATAAGGTATTGATCGATTCATCAAAGGATGCTCCCATTAAAGCAGAGGCAGTGATGAGCCGGGTAGGAATAAGCAAGGAGTATAATATTTTTGAATTACAAAAAGCCTTCGTATTGAAAGACGTTTTTCTGGCGGCTAAGATTGCTTCCTATTTTGAGCAAAACACAAAAAAGAATCCAGTCATTCCAATCGTTGCATTTTTATATTCGTTTTTCAGTAAACTTCTGATTGCAAGTTCACTTTCAGATACTTCAGAAAAAGAATTGGTCACTGCACTTAAAATCAGTCCCTACGCTGCGCGCGATTATAGCACTGCCTCCAGACGTTATCCGGCTACTAAAATCATTGAGAACATTTCATTACTAAAAGAGGCTGACCTCAAGCTGAAAGGGGTAAACAGTGGAAATAGTGAGGAGGGTGAGATATTAAAGGAGTTGGTTTATCGGCTCATGTAAGATCTGATTTTCAACGCTGAAGTTTTCCGTTCGACGGATTTAGATGGCTACTTTGGATTTTCGTGTGCATGATATGCTGATTATTCAAAATAGATTGCCTAATTTTGAACGTAGCAGGATACTCTTTACAATTTTTTAAACTTTACCCTGCAATATTTTTTAGTATATTCTGTTTTACGAAAAAACTTTGAATGAAGAGTTATTGTATTCTTCTCCTTTCGGTATTCGTAGTAGCTAATTCATATTCACAAAACCTGTTATCGCAACAGCAGGTGGAAAGGAAATTTAGTGAAGGTCTCAATTTGCTGGATCATAAACAGTATGGCGCTGCCCGAGAATTATTTGATGAGTTTCTATCTATTTCGCCTGGAACAGATGGCAGACGTGCTGATGCGGAATACTATATAGCTTTTTGTGCACTAAACCTGTTTCATAATGATGCTGAAAAGCAAATTCAATCCTTTATTGAAAATTACCCAAGTCATCCTAAATCTGTTACTGCCAATTATGATCTGGCTAATTTTTATTACAATGAAAAAAATTACAAGAAAGCAGCTTTTTTTTACGCAAAAGTAGATTTTGGTAGTTTGAATGCTGAACAGCAGGGAACCGGAAGATTCCGTTGGGGTTACAGCCTTTTCAATCTAAAATTGCTAAAAGAGTCCGTAGGTCAATTTAATAATATCAAGACACAAGGTGGACTTTATGGTCCGGCTGCCAGTTATTATGCTGGCTTTATTGAGTATAGTCAGGAGGATTACGCCATAGCACTCACTGATCTTAAGCGGGCAGAGCAAAATGCAGCCTATGCCAAGGTGGTTCCTTATATCATTGCTAATGTTTATAATAAACAACAAGCTTACGATGAATTGCTTAGCTATGCTCAATCTCTGGAAGGCAAAGAAGGAATTGCTAACAAGGATGAAATTGCCTTATTAGTAGCTGAAGCTTATTATAAGAAAAAGGAGTACAACAATGCATTAACCGGTTATTCTCAATATCTCGAAGGACGTGAAGAGAAGGCGGATAAAGGAGTATTGCTAAGGGCTGGATATGTCGCTTTTCTTCTAGAGCAAGATGCTGTTGCCATTAAGTATCTTAAATTCTCATTTGCGGATAAAGACTCTATTGGCTTTTACTCATCCTATTATCTTGGTGCTCTTTATTTGAAGCAGAACCAAAAACCCATGGCCCTTACGGCATTTAATATTGCCCGTAAGTTCAAGAATGATCCAAAATTGGTTGAGGAAAGTACGTATCAATTCGCGAAAATTTCCTACGACATGGGGAGACCTGATCAGGCAATTGCTGAATTTGAAAGTCTACTCACGGCGTATCCTGGGAGCACACACACGGATGAAATTAAGGAGTTATTGTCACAGGCTTATGTTAATGCCTCCAACTACAATAAAGCAATTGAATACATTGAAGCGTTGCCTCGTAAAAGTCCTGCTATCGAAAGAGCATTCCAAAAAGCAACCTTGTTAAAAGGCATTGAACTCTTTAATAAAGAGGAATACGCCACGGCAGTTGAGTTTTTTGAGAAATCGCTAAAGTACCCGGTAGATCAGGATTATGTTGCGGAAGCAAGTTTCTGGAATGGTGAGGCCTACTCAATTGGTAAAAAGTATGAAAAGGCAGCTGAAAATTATTTGCGGATCGTTGGTCTATCAGGATTTTCTAACCAGGAGTTAATCCTTAAGGCAAGGTATGGTTTGGG
>JAHEMS010000540.1 GCA_024643595.1 Bacteroidota bacterium | reverse complement strand
GCCAAACGTATAGAATCGCTTACCCGCGAAGTTCCCAACGCAATCTTAATTAGTCAATCCGTTTATGATAAAACCCATGAATTGGTCAATACCATACCTTGGGGTGAGATGGAGATTAAGGGGAAAAACAATAAAATCAATGTATTTCAGGTAATGGATTAGTTGATAAGTGCATCCGTTTATAACCAAAATTAACCGTTCCAATTAATTTGTAAATCTAGCGTAACCAAAACATAGTTAATAGTATCTAAAGAAGGTACCAGCAAACAGTTAAACGATGCTTAAGAACTATTTTAAAATTGCGCTACGCAATTTAGTACGCCAGAAGTTTTATTCCTTCATCAATATTTTTGGGCTCACTATTGGGATTGCAGTGAGTTTGCTCATTTCTTTTTTCGTTATAGACGAATTGAGCTATGACAAATTTCACACCGATGCAGACCGAATATATCAGATATATTTGAAAGGGAAAATTCAAGGCAAAGATATAGAAGGTGCAAACACATGTGCGCCGATAGCAGCCGCAAGCAGAGAAGAAATTTCAGGTATAGAAGATGGTATTCGCCTCAATAATTGGTATGATGTGGTGATGCGATATGAAGATCAAATTTTTACTGAGAAAAGATTACTACTCGCAGATTCAAACTTCTTTAATTTCTTCACCTTTGATTTGCTTGAGGGAAATCCTCAGGATATACTGAATGAACCCAATCAAATAATCCTTTCAGAAACAAGTGCAAAAAAATACTTCGGATATGAAATTGGCAACGGTGATTCGCCTTTGGGGAAAATGATTTTGATGGGAACCGAAAAGACCAATTGTAAAATTGTCGGTATTGTAAAAGATCCACCGAGTAATTCTCATTTTCATTTCACTATGATCCTATCCATGATGACATGGGATTTTAGCGAAAAAACACAATGGACAAGCAATAGCCTGTATTCTTATGTGAAATTGAGAGAAGGAGCAAATCCTGAAGAAGTTCAGCAAAGCATCAAGGCCATGTCAGACAAATATGTTGGTCCTGAAATCGAAAAATATATCGGTATATCGTTGGATGAATGGAGGAAAACGGGCGATGATTATGGTTATTTAATGCAACCCATGACTGATATACACCTATTTTCCAAAGTTGAAGGTAACATAGAAGGAACAGGTGATATTGCCTACGTCTACCTGCTATCAGCCATTTCAATTTTCATGATTCTTATTGCCTGCATCAATTTTATGAACCTATCAACAGCAAGGTCAGCTGGTAGAGCCAAAGAGGTTGGTATACGTAAAACAGTAGGGGCTCAAAAAAGCAAATTAATTACTCAGTTTTTGATGGAATCAATTATTTTGAGTGCAATATCAACACTATTTGCTATTGGAATTCTTTATTTGGCGTTGCCATTTTTCAATCAGATTACTGATAAAAGTATAGGCTATGAGTTTATTTTATCAGGGTATTCCCTGACTGCAATATCTAGTGTGATGATCCTTGTAGGATTGCTTGCTGGGAGCTATCCTGCCTTCTATCTGACTTCTTTTAAACCTTATGAAGTATTGAAAGGTAAAATTCGTATGGGAACCAAAAGTGGGTTGATTCGTAGTTCACTAGTAGTTTTTCAATTCTTTATCTCGGTGGGCCTTATCGTTAGCACACTTATTATTTATAAGCAATTAAAAATGGTTCAGGAAAAGAACCTTGGTTTCGATAAAGAAAATGTATTGATCATCGAAAATATCCGAACTCTTGGCAATAATAAACAATCATTTAAAAAAACGATTCAGGCCTTGAGTGGGGTAAAAGGAGTAAGTATTTCAAATTTTGTTCCACCTCATGTATATAGTAATAGTGTATATTTTCCAAATGGTTTACAGGATGAGGGGACACTTTTTCATCAGATATGGGCTGATCATGATTATTTAAAAACCCTGGGATTGAGTATGTACCAGGGCAGGTTTTTTTCTGAGGATTTTCCTTCAGATTCTTCTGCAGTCATTATAAATAAAAGAGGACTGGAAGTGCTCGGATGGACTTCTTATGAAAATAATATAATGGGTCAGCCAAATGATCAGGCGGAAATAAAAATGCTTAATGTGGTCGGCGTTATCAATGATTTTAACTTTCAGTCACTTCGTAATGAAGTTGAGCCATTGATTATTCACCTTGCAGATTGGGGAAATTTGATGCCAATACGATTGAATCCCGGAAATGTTCAGGATAAAATAAAAGATATTGAAGCAGCCTGGAACAAGGCGGTTCCGGGAGAACCTTTTGATTATACTTTTCTGGATGAGAATTTTAAAACCCAGTTTAGTACCGAGCAACGATTGGGTAAAATATTTATAATTTTCACT